>NZ_AUKV01000020.1:0-191953 GCF_000424945.1 Streptomyces sp. 142MFCol3.1 | reverse complement strand
CGGGCGAATGGACCGGTCACACCGGCAAGCGCATCAAGAACGTGGTGAACATCGGCATCGGCGGCTCCGACCTGGGCCCCGCGATGGCCTACGAGGCGCTGCGCTCGTTCACCGACCGCGATCTCACGGTCCGTTTCGTGTCCAACGTCGACGGCGCCGACCTGCACGAGGCCACCCACGGCCTCGACCCGGCCGAAACGCTGTTCATCATCGCCTCCAAGACCTTCACCACCATCGAGACCATCACCAACGCGACCTCGGCGCGCTCGTGGCTGCTGACCGGGCTGAGGGCGGATCAGGAAGCGGTCGCGAAGCACTTCGTGGCGTTGTCGACGAACGCGGGGAAGGTGTCGGAGTTCGGCATCGACACCGCCAACATGTTCGAGTTCTGGGACTGGGTCGGCGGGCGGTACTCCTACGACTCGGCGATCGGCCTGTCGCTGATGATCGCGATCGGTCCGGACCGGTTCCGCGAGATGCTCGACGGGTTCCACCTGGTCGACGAGCACTTCCGCACCGCTCCCGCCGAGGCCAACGCGCCGCTGCTGCTGGGCCTGCTGGGCATCTGGTACGGCAACTTCCACGACGCCCAGTCGCACGCCGTGCTGCCCTACTCGCACTACCTGTCGAAGTTCACCGCGTATCTGCAGCAGCTGGACATGGAGTCCAACGGCAAGTCCGTGGACCGCGACGGCAACCCGGTCGAGTGGCAGACCGGCCCGGTGGTGTGGGGCACCCCGGGCACCAACGGCCAGCACGCCTACTACCAGCTCATCCACCAGGGCACCAAGCTCATCCCCGCCGACTTCATCGGCTTCGCCGATCCGGTGGAGGACCTTCAGCCCGCTCTGGTCGCCCAGCACGACCTGCTGATGGCGAACTTCTTCGCGCAGACCCAGGCGCTCGCCTTCGGCAAGACCCCCGACGAGGTCCGCGCGGAGGGCGTGCCCGAGGAACTGGTCCCGCACAAGACGTTCCGCGGCAACCACCCCACCACCACCATCCTCGCGCGCGCACTCACCCCCTCCGTCCTGGGCCAGCTGATCGCCCTCTACGAACACAAGGTGTTCGTCCAGGGCGCCGTCTGGAACATCGACTCCTTCGACCAGTGGGGCGTCGAACTCGGCAAGGTCCTCGCCAAGCGGATCGAACCCGCCCTGACCGAAGGCACCGACGTCCCCGGTCTGGACGCGTCGACGCAGGCCCTCGTCGCCAAGTACCGCGAGCTGCGCGGACGGTAGGGCACACCGGATCGCGGGAAGCGGGCGGCGGGAGTCCGTCCGCTTCCCGTAGAATCCCCGGGCGATCATGCAGGCGATGACTCGGGGGAGTAGAAGTTGGCCGGCACGCGTGGACGTTGGACGAGTGAGCGGCTGTCGGCGAGGTCGGTCCTGCAGCCCAAGCAGGTGGCGAAGGCGCTGTTCCACCCGGCGTGGATCCCGGCGTCCCTCGATCCGTCCGTGGAGCGGCTCAAGCGTGTACGCGTCATCGCGGGAGCGATCGCCGCGTTCGGCGTGTACACCTTCGTGCAGGGCAGGTTCGACTTCACGGAAGTGCTGGAGAACATGCTCACGGCGTCCGCGGTGCTGCTGTTCATCACGCCCCTGACCGTGGGTGTGATGCTCTTCGTGTGGCGGCGCACGGGGACCGTGCGCCAGCTCAGGACCCCCTTGTTCAACTCGCTCAAGCTGCTGCTGTTCTTCATCGGCACGGTGGTCTGCACGGTCTTCCTGTGGCAGCTGTCCACCTCGCTCGGCATGGCCGCGCTGCTCGTGGTCGGTCTGTCGGCCATGTGGCTGACCGGCGTCGTGGCCTACGGCGCGGTGCAGGTGTCGGGGAACTTCTTCGGCTCCGCCGCCGTGCACCGCTGTCTGCCGCCGCTGCTGGCCACGGTGACGACCTGGCTGATGGCCATCCCCGACCTGGTCACCGGTGATCTGCACGGGCTCAGCTTCACGATGGGCATCGTGTTCATCCTGGGCGCGCCGGTGACGGTCACGGCCATCGCGGCGCTGGAGATGAGCCGGCTGCGCCGCCGGTACGGGATCCGGCTGGGCGCGCATCCCGCGACGCTGCCGACGCCGCGCCCCGCGCAGCCGCCCGCGTACCCACCGCCCGGCGGGTTCGCACCGCCGCCCTCTTACACACCGCCCGGAGGGTTCGCACCGTCGCCCGCCCGGCCGTACGCCCCGCACCCGCCGCAGGGGTCCCCGTACGTCCCGTTCCCGCCGCAGGGACACCCGTACGCGCCGAACCCGCAGGGCGGCCCCTACGCGCCGGGGGCGCCGCAGAACCCGCACCCCTACCCTTACGGCCCGGGAGCGTCCGGGTCCTGACCGTGCTCAGGACACCGCGCTCAGCGTGTCCGCCAGCCGCCTGCGGGCGGCGCGGGCGGCGGGCAGGGCGGCGAGGGCCGCGGCGCCCAGCACGGCGGCCACGCCGAACAGCACCAGCAGGACGGGGGACGGCCCCCGCGCGATGCCGGCGCCGATGCCGCTCGACCTGCCCTGGGCGTCGATCAGCCAGTGCGCGAGAGGCAGCCCCAGCGCCGTGCCGACGACGACGGCGGCCAGTGCGGTGCATCCGGTGGCCGTCACCGTGACCGCGGTGATCTGCCGCGGGGTCAGCCCGATCGCCTTCAGCGCCAGCAGGTCCCGCTCGCCCTCGCGCACGGTCCCGCCGATGGCGGTGAGCAGTTCGATGAGACCGATCAGCGCCAGTACGGCGATCAGCCCCGCGACGACCGCACGCAGCGGCGACAGCCCGTCGGCCGGGTTCGTCACCGCGTGCACGTCGATGTGCCCGTGCCCGGACGCGGTCAGCGCGGCGGCGACACGGTGCTGGTCGGCACCCTGGCGCAGCTGGAGCAGATAGAGGCTCGGCCGCAGCTCCGGGTCGTTCTCGCGCAGCGAGTCCAGGGAGGTGGAGATGACCCGTCCGTTGTTCTCCGGCTCGATGCTGCGCCCCACGATGTGCAGGATCTGTGGGCGGTCGCCCACCATCATCCGGATCCAGACACCGACCCGTACGTCCAGCAGGTCCAGCAGCCCCTGGCCCGCCACGGCCTCGTCGGGACCGCTCGGGAGGCGCCCCTGCGCGAGGGAGAACGGGTAGGGGTGCTCATGCGTGCCGAGCCCGCGCAGCGCGATCGTGCCCGTCTGACCGGGCGCCAGTGCCGCCACCTCGATGCCCGGATGGACGGCGGTGACCCGCGGATCGCGGGCCAGCAGGGCTCGGACACCGGGCTCGCTCAGGGTGTCGTCGGCCCGCACGGTGAGACCGGCGGCGAGACCGATCCGCTCGGGCTCGCTGTGGAAGCGGTCCATGGTGGTCCAGGCGCTCATGGCCACCACGATGAGCAGCAGCGGCAGCGCCAGCCGGGCGACGGTGGCCAGCGAGCGGAGCCGCCGGGTGAACGCCTTGTGCCAGCCCAGGACCAGGGCCGACGGCAGCCGCAGCCCGAGCGCCCCGCGCGCCAGGCCCGAGAGCCGCCCGCCGAGCGGTGCCGCGGCACGCAGCCCCGGAACAGGAGGCACCCGGCCGGCCCGCCATGCCGCGAGCCCGGTCGTCGCGGCGATGAACAGCACCGCGGCGACCGGCACCGCGACCAGCGCCGCCGTGTACCCCGGCAGTCCCTGCCACACGCCGACCGCGTCCCCGAGGCGCCCGGGGATCCGGCTGCCCAGGCCCTCGGTGAGCGCCGCCGCGAGCACGGCGCCCAGCAGGGCGAACGCCACGTGCTGGAGGAGGAAGATCCGCACCACCTGGCCGGGGGTGAACCCGATGGCCTTCAGGACCGATATGTCCCGGAGGTGGCCGCGCACCCGGGTGCCGATCGCTCCGTGCACGGCGAGACCGGCGGCGGCGAGGGCGCCCAGCCCGAACAGGCCGAGGACCTGGCCGAGCAGCCGGTTGTCGCCCTGCGCCTCGGCCCGCGCCTGCTGCCAGGCGGAGACCTCGGTGACCGCTCCGGCGCCCAGCAGGGTGACGGCGCGCTGGACGGCGTAGTCCGTGTCCTCGGGATCGGTCAGCCGCAGCCCTGTCACCTGGCCGCCGGTGGCGCGCGGCAGTGCCGAGGGCAGCGCCCAGACGAGACCCGGCCGCTCCCCGGGGCTGTAGCGGGGCTCGGCACTGTCGGCGACGCCCCGGACGGTCAGGGTCCGCGAGGTGCCGGGCAGGGTGAGGATGTCGCCGGGCTCCGCCCACAGCGCCCGGGCGAGGCTGCTCTCCAGCACCACGCCGTCCGGCGCGCCGACGTCGAGCCAGCGGCCCGCGGTGAGCAGCGGTCGGCCGATGGCGGGAGGCTCGACGGTGCCGCGCAGCTCCACGGAGGCCCGGGTGCCGCGCGACTCCAGGGTGGCGCCGGCCGTCGGATAGGGGCCCGCGACGGACGTGACGCCGTCCAGCTCCGCGAGTCTGCGCGGGTCGGCCAAGGGACCGGTGTGGATCCACACGTGCGCGCCCTGCGACTGGCTGAAGACGCGCTGCCACGGATTGGTCGCGTACCCGAAGAGGGCGGTGGCCAGCAGCAGGGAGGCGACGATGCCCGCGGTGGCGAGGACGATGAAGAGCGCCTCGCCGCGATGTGTGCGCAGATCGGCGTGAGCCCAGCGCAGAGTGGCCCGCACGACGGCTCAGTCCTTCAGTTCCAGCACGCCGGATATGCCCGGCGCGCGCGAGGGAGTGCCGCCGAGCTCCGCGTCGTCGGCGATACGTCCGTCGAAGAAACTGATCACCCGGTCCGCGGCGCTCGCGAGACGGGCGTCATGGGTGACGAGCACGATGGTCTGGCCCCGCTGGTGGAAGCGGGACAGCAGCCGGGTCACCTCGCGGGTGCCCTTGCTGTCGAGGCTTCCGGCCGGTTCGTCGGCGAGCAGCAGCGGCGGATGGTTGACCAGGGCGCGGGCGAGTGCCACGCGCTGCTGCTCGCCGCCGGACAGCTCGCCCGGCATGCTGCGTTCCTTGTCCTTCAGGCCCAGCTCGTCCAGCAGCCGCTCGCGTTCGGCACGGGCCTGCCGGGGGGAGACCCCGGCGAGCAGGGCGGGCAGTTCCACGTTGTCGGCGACCGACAGGTTGGAGACGAGATTGAAGAACTGGAAGACGATGCCGATGCGGCGCCGGCGCTCCACGGCCCAGCGGGCCTCGCCGTACCCGTTGGTGCACTCGCCGTCCAGCCAGATGCTGCCGGCGTCCGGGCGCTGAAGCCCGCCGAGCAGATGCAGCAGGGTCGACTTCCCGGCGCCGGACGGGCCGGTGACCGCCACGAACTCGCCCTTGCGCACGGCGAGGTCCACACCGCGTACGGCATGGGCGGGGGCACCCTCGCCGTAGTGCGTCTTGACCAGGCCCTCGGCCCGCAGCAGCGGAACCGGGTCGCTCGTGGTGTGGGGCCCGGGATCGGGATCGGCGGCGGCGTTCATTCCAGCTCCTCCTGGCAGCGCTCCAGCCAGTCGAGGTCGGCCTGCAGATGCAGCATGGCCCCCTCGATGAGCAACTGGGAGATGCGGTTGTCCCGGTTCTCGGCCGCGGCGAGCTTCGACAGATTGCGCATGGTGTTCAGGTACTGGCGCCGCTGCTTGTTGATCAGGGCGATCTGGTCGGCGAGACCGGTCTGCGGTGCGAGCGCGAGCTTCATGAAGAACTCGTCCCGGACGCGCGGCTCGTCCGCCGTCTCCTCGTACCAGGCGCGCAGCGCCTCACGCCCGGCATCGGTGAGGTGATAGATCTTCTTGTTCGGCCGGCTCGACTGCTCGACTTCCTCGCCCTCGATCAGGCCCGACTTCTCCAGGCGGCCGAGGGTCACATAGACCTGGCCGACGTTCGGCTGAGGGTACGCGGAGCCCAGCAGTTGCTCAAGGTCCTGCTTGAGCTCATAGCCGTGCGCCGGGCCACGCGCCAGCAGGGCCAGGAGGGGCAGCCGCACTCGTGCTCTCCTCCTCGGATCCTTGTAATGTGCCGCAGGCCCTAGTATCGCCCATACCTAACAGGTATACATGGCCTCTGACTCCGGGCGAAGGTGCCCGGCGCCGGTGTACAGGGAGGAACCTATGCGGTGGATGCATGCCGCCGGTAGGGGCCTCCTGGTCATGGCTGTCGTCCTGACCGGTTACGTCGCCTCCGGGGCGCGGGCCGACGCGGGGCGCGGCACGGGGCGCGGCCCGCTCACCCTGGCCACCGCGGGGGACCTCACCGGCTATCTGGGGCCGCTGCTCGACGGCTGGAACCGTACCCACCCCGGTGAGAAGGTCGACCTCGTCGAGCTGCCGGACTCCGCGGACGAGACCCACGCGCAGATGACCACCGACCTGCGCGGCGGCGACCGCAGCCGCTTCGACGTCCTCAACATCGACGTCAACTGGACCTCCGAGTTCGCGGCGGCGGGCTGGATCCGGCCGCTGCCGCGCGACCGCTTCCCGCTGAAGACCTTCCTGGACCCGGTGACCGACACGGCCACCTACGACGGGCAGTTGTACGCCGTCCCGTACGTCACCAACGCCGGGCTGCTCCTGTACCGCAAGGACGTGCTGGCCAAGGAGGGCGTCCCGCCGCCGCGCACCTGGGCCGAACTGGAGCGGGACGCGAGGACCATCGCGCCGAAGTACGGACTCGACGGCTACGCCGGCCAGTTCCTGCCCTACGAGGGCCTCACCGTCAACGCGGCCGAGGCGGTGTACTCGGCGGGCGGCACGATCCTCGGGGACGAGGGCACCCGGGTCACGGTGAACTCCGACGCGGCCCGCGAGGGCATCGGCTTCCTCGCGCGCGGGGTGCGCGAGGGCTGGATCCCGCGGCGGGCGCTGATGTACAAGGAGGAGGAGTCCAAGCAGGCCTTCCAGGACGGCCGGCTGCTCTTCCTGCGGAACTGGCCCTACGCGTACGTCGCAGCCTCGGCCAAGGGCTCCGAGGTGGCCGGCAAGGTCGGCGCCGTACCGCTGCCCGGACCGGACGGTCCCGGCAGGAGCGTCCTCGGCGGGTCCAACCTGGCTGTCAACACCCATGCCCGGCATCCCGACTCGGCCGCGCGCCTGATCGCGTACCTGACCGGTGAGAGCGTCCAGCGCCAGGTCCTGACCCGCGGAGCGCTGCCGCCCGTCCGCGCCTCCCTCTACGACGACCCCGAACTGATCCGGCGGTTCCCCTACCTGCCGACGCTGCGCGCCGCCGTGGAGACGGCCTCCCCGCGCCCCAAGAGCCCGCACTACGACCAGGTCAGCCTGGTGGTGCAGGCCGTCGTGCACGACGCGCTGACCGGGCACCAGACCCCCGAGAGCGCGGTGCGCCGGCTGGCGCGGGAGCTGGCCGCCATCTCCCAGCGCTAGTTACTTGTTAAGTAACACCAAGGTCTCAACCTGTCTCTGGGTGCCCGAATAAGTCCGCATATCAAGGGCCAACCCCTTAGTAGCTTCTGTCTCTTCGTTGACACCCTCGCGACACGCCTACTTAACATGTATGCATAACCGTAGGCACGCACAGACAGGTCAACGGGTGACGCTCAACACGCACCGCTGGTGGCGCGACGCAGTGATCTACCAGGTGTACGTCCGGAGCTTCCTGGACAGCACCGGGGACGGCATAGGCGATCTCGCCGGGGTCCGGGCCGGACTTCCCTACCTGAAGAAGCTCGGGGTCGACGGCATCTGGCTGAGCCCCTTCTACCCCTCGCCGCAGCACGACCACGGCTACGACGTCGCCGACTACTGCAACGTGGACCCGCTGTTCGGCGATCTCGCCGAGTTCGACCTGCTGATGACGGACGCCCGGCGGCTCGGCATCAAGGTCCTCCTCGACATCGTCCCCAACCACTGCTCCGGCGAACACCCGTGGTTCCGGGAGGCGCTGGACGCGGCGCCCGGCAGCCGGGCGCGCGCCCGCTTCCACTTCGCCGAGGGCCGCGGACCGGAGGGGTCCGAACCGCCCAACAACTGGCACGCCATGTTCGGCGGCCCCGCCTGGACCCGCACCACCGACCGGGACGGCACCCCGGGCCAGTGGTACCTGCACATGTTCACGCCCGAACAGCCCGACCTGAACTGGCGCAACCCCGAGGTCGGCGCCCACTTCGAGCACGTCCTGCGGTTCTGGCTCGACCGGGGCGTCGACGGGTTCCGCATCGACGTCGCCGCCGGTCTCTTCAAGCACCCCGGCCTGCCCGACTCGCCCGACCCCGAGGCCGACGCCCGTACCCGCGACTCGGTCAACCCGCTCGCCTGGAACCAGCCCGAGGTGCACGACGTCTGGCGCCACTGGCGGTCGGTGTGCGAGGAGTACACCGCCCGCGACGGCCACGAGCGACTGCTCGTCGGCGAGGTCTCCGTACCGACGGCCCGCGAGCACGCCGAGTACGTGCGCCACGACGAGCTGCACCAGGCCTTCTTCTTCGACCTGCTCAGCGCCCCCTGGAACGCCGACGCCTTCCGCAAGGTCGTCTCCGAGGCCATGCAGGACATCGCCGGCACCGGTTCCACTGTCACCTGGGTGCTCAACAACCACGACCAGGTCCGCACGGTCACCCGCTACGGCGAACCCACCACCGAGGGGAGCGGCCTGGGTGCCGCCCGGGCCCGCGCCGCCGCGCTGCTGATGCTGGCCCTGCCCGGAGCCGCGTACATCTACCAGGGCGAGGAACTCGGGCTCCCCGAGGTCGTCGACCTGCCGGACGACGTGCTCACCGACCCGATCTACCGCCGAACCGGGAGCCGCGCCCGCATCCGCGACGGCTGCCGTGTGCCCCTGCCCTGGTCGGGCGCCGCCTCGCCCTTCGGGTTCACCTCCGGTGTCGAGGGCGCCAAGCCGTGGCTGCCGCAGCCCGCCTACTTCGCCGAGTACGCCACCGACCGCGCCCTCGCCGACACCCGTTCCTTCTGGCACCTGTACCGCGACGGTCTCCAACTGCGCGCCGGAATGCCCCAGTTGGGGGAGGGCACGCTGCGCTGGCTGGAGACGCCGCCCGGCGTCCTCGGCTTCGTCCGCGGCGACGGCCTCGTCTGCGCCGTCAACTTCGGTACGGCACCCACCTCCGCGCCGGTCTCCGGCACCCCCCTGTTGTCCAGCGGCCCCTGCACGCCCGGCGTCCTGCCCGGTTCGACGGCCGCCTGGTGGATCAGCGACTGCACCAACCCCTGAGTCGCCTGCTCTTTGCACGCACGTCAATCCTCCTGCCCTCGAAGGGACATCAACGATGATGCGACGACGTACGACCCTGCTCGCGAGCTGCACCACCCTCGCCCTCGCCCTCGGCGCGACCGCCTGCGGCGGCGGCCCCGTCTCCGCGGGCGGCGGCAAGTCGCTGAGCGGACAGACGATCTCCGTGGCCGGTGTCTGGTCCGGCAGCGAACAGAAGAACTTCCAGAAGGTCCTCGACGCCTTCACCGAGAAGACCGGCGCCAAGACCCAGTTCACCTCCACCGGCGACAACGTCTCCACCGTCGTCGGCAGCAAGATCGAGGGCGGCAACGCCCCGGACGTGGTCATGGTCCCGCAGGTCGGCGTGCTCCAGCAGTTCGCGAAGAAGGGCTGGCTCAGGCCGCTGTCCCCGAAGACCGAGCAGGCCGTGGACGCCAACTACGCCAGCGTGTGGAAGAACTACGGCAGCGTCGACGGCACCCTGTACGGGCTGTACTTCAAGGCCGCCCACAAGTCGACCGTCTGGTACAGCCCCGACGCCCTCGACCAGGCCGGCGTCAAGCCGCCGACGACGTACGACGCGATGCTGAAGGCCGGGCACACCGTCTCCGAGTCGGGCCTCGCGGCCTTCTCCGTCGCCGGGCAGGACGGCTGGACCCTCACCGACTGGTTCGAGAACATCTACCTCTCGCAGGCCGGACCCGAGAAGTACGACGCGCTGGCCGCGCACAAGATCAAGTGGACCGACCCGACCGTCGTCGAGGCGCTCACCACCCTCGGCAAGCTGTTCAAGGACAAGCAGCTCATAGCCGGCGGCCAGAAGCAGGCGCTGAACACCGACTTCCCAGGCTCCGTGGAGAAGGTCTTCGGACCCAAGCCCGCGGCGGGCATGGTGTACGAGGGCGACTTCGTGGCCGGCGTCGCCAAGGACCAGTTCGGCAAGAAGATCGGCGAGGACGCCGACTTCTTCCCCTTCCCCGCGGTCGGCGGCGGCAAGGCGCCCGTGGTCAGCGGCGGCGACGCGGCCGTCGTGCTCAAGGACGGCAAGAACCAGAAGGCCGCCCAGCAGTTCCTGGAGTACCTGGCGACCCCCGAGGCGTCCGCCGTCTGGGCCGAGGCGGGCGGCTTCCTCTCCCCGAACAAGAAGCTCGACCTCGCCGCCTACGGCGACGACGTCACCCGTGAGACCGCCAAGTCGCTGGTCGCCGCGGGGGATTCGGTCCGCTTCGACATGTCCGACCAGGCCCCCGCCGCGTTCGGCGGCACCAAGGGCACGGGCGAATGGAAGATCCTCCAGGACTTCCTGCGCGACCCGTCCGACCCCAAGGCCACCGCGGCCGCTCTTGAGAGCGCGGCGGCCAAGGCGTACCAGGGCTGATCGACGTGACCGCCACGCTCCTGAAACAGGCGAGCCCCCCGCCCGTCGGCATGGCCGACCGCAGGCGCCGGGCCCGCCGTCGCGGCCGGATCATCGCGATCGCGTTCGTCTTCCCGGCGCTGCTCCTGCTCGGTGCCCTGGTCGTCTACCCGGTGCTGTTCTCCGTGGGGCGCAGCTTCTTCGACGCCTCGGGCACCCGGTTCGTGGGCGGCGACAACTACAGCGCGATGTTCCGCGACCCCGCCACGATCAAGGCCATCCGCAACACCACCATCTGGGTGGTCGTGGCGCCGGCGCTGCTGACGGCCCTGGGCCTGATCCTCGCCGTGCTGGTCGAGAAGGTCCGCTGGGCCACGGCCTTCAAGCTGCTGCTCTTCATGCCGATGGCGGTCTCCTTCCTCGCCGCGGGCATCATCTTCCGCCTCGCCTACGACGAGGACCCCGACAAGGGCGTCCTGAACGCGGCCGTCGTCTCCGTGCACGACGCCTTCAAGGGCACCTCGTCGTACCCGACCGCCCGTGCCCGCGACGGCCAGGGCCTGACCAAGGGGGCCGACGGCTCCTACCGCACGACCGCCGCCGCGTCGCCCGGTCACGCGGTCGACCTCGGGCTGGTCGGCGTCCTCGCCGACGACCTGCCCGGGGACGCACGACCCGCCTACCCGGCGGCCGTGCGGAAGGCCGCTCCGGACGAACTGCGCGGCGTCGTCTACCTGGACTTCACGCGCGGCGGGGGAGGTGAGCAGGGCAAGGTCGACCGGCAGGAGAGCGGACTGCCCGGGATCGAGGTCGAGGCCGTGCGCGACGGGAAGACGGTCGCGAGCGCCACCACGGCGGCCGACGGCTCCTTCCGCTTCGGCGGCCTGGACCCCGGCTCGTACGCCCTGACGCTGCCGGCGTCGAACTTCGCCCCTCCGTACGACGGGATCTCCTGGCTGGGGCCCGCGCTCGTCACCCCCGCCATCATCGGCGCCTACCTGTGGATCTGGACCGGATTCGCCATGGTGCTGATCGGCGCGGGCCTCGCCTCGCTGCCGCGCGACGCGCTGGAGGCGGCGCGGATGGACGGCGCGAACGAGTGGCAGGTCTTCCGCCGGATCACCGTGCCGCTCCTCGGGCCCGTCCTCACCGTGGTCTTCGTGACCCTCGTGATCAATGTGATGAAGGTCTTCGACCTCGTCTACATCATCGCGCCGGGCCCGGTGCAGGAGGACGCCACCGTGCTCGCGACCCAGATGTGGCTGGTGTCCTTCGGCGGGGGCAACGACCAGGGGCTGGGCAGCGCGCTCGGAGTGCTGCTCCTGCTCCTCGTCATCCCCGCCATGGTCTTCAACGTCCGCCGCTTCCGAGGGAGTCAACGATGAACGCGCTCAGGCGAGGGCTCGGCAACAGCCTGGTGCAGGCGTTCCTCGTGGTGGTGGGGCTGATCTGGCTCACCCCGCTCGCCGGGCTGTTCCTGTCCTCGCTGCGATCCGCCCAGGACACCGCGAAGGGCGGCTGGTGGACGACACTGGCCGAACCGGGCCGGCTGTCCTTCGACAACTACTCGGCGCTGCTCGGCAACGCGGGCATGACGCAGGCATTCTGGAACACGGTACTGATCTCGGTCCCGGCCACGTTCCTCGTCGTCGTCATCGCCGCACTCGCCGGATACGCCTTCGCCTGGCTGGACTTCCCCGGCCGCGAGCCGCTCTTCCTGCTCGTGGTGGCCCTGTTGGTGGTGCCGGTGCAGATCGGTCTGCTGCCGGTGGCCAAACTCTTCGGCCAGTTGGGGCTGTTCGGCACGATCCCCGGAGTCGTTCTCTTCCACGTCTCCTACGGGCTGCCGTTCGCCATCTTCCTGCTGCGGAACTACTTCGCCGAGATGCCGCGGGAGATGCTGGAGGCGGCGCGCATGGACGGCGGTACCGAGTGGCGCATCTTCACGCGGCTCGTCCTGCCGGTCGGCCGCCCGGCGATCGCCAGCCTGGCGATCTTCCAGTTCCTGTGGGTGTGGAACGACATGCTCGTCGCGCTGCTCTTCGCCGACAGCTCCTCGCAGCCACTGACCGTGGAACTGCAGTCCCAGATACGGCAGTTCGGCAGCAACATCGATGTGCTCGCGCCCGGCGCGTTCTTGTCGCTGGTGGTGCCGGTGGTCGTGTTCTTCGCCTTCCAGCGGCACTTCGTGCAGGGGGTGATGGCCGGGTCGGTCAAGTGAGGCCGCAGGTCACGAACCGGCGGGGGCGGCGGAGGGGCGAACCCCTCCGCCGCCCCCGTGTCACGCCGAAGCCGGCGGGTACAGCGAGCGCGGCAGCTGCGAGGCGGCCGCCGCGTCCAGGAGCCACAGCGTGCGGGAGCGGCCGTGAGCTCCGGCGGCCGGGGCCTGGATCTCACCCGCTCCCGACAGTGCGATGGCAGCGGCCTGCGCCTTGTCCTCGCCGGCGGCCAGGAGCCACACCTCGCGCGCGGACCTGATCGCGGGCAGGGTCAGGGAGATGCGTGTCGGCGGCGGCTTGGGCGCACCGTGCACGCCGACCACCGTCCGCTCCGTCTCCCGCACCGCGGGCAGTTCCGGGAAGAGCGAGGCCACATGGGTGTCCGGCCCGACGCCCAGCATGAGGACGTCGAAGGTCGGCACCGCACCGTGGTTCTCCGGCCCCGCGGCCTTGGCGAGCTCGGCTGCGTACGCCTCCGCCGCCGCGTCGGCGTCGGCGCCGTACGGGCCGTCCGACGTGGGCATCGGGTGCACCCGGGCCGGGTCCAGCGGCACCGAGTCGAGGAGCGCCGCACGGGCCTGGGTGTCGTTGCGGTCCGGGTCGCCCTCGGGCAGGAACCGCTCGTCGCCCCACCACAGGTCGATGCGGCCCCAGTCGACGGCGTCCCGGGCGGGCGCGGCGGCGAGCGCCGCGAGCAGCCCGTTGCCGTTGCGGCCGCCCGTGAGCACCACCGACGCGTAGCCGCGAGAGGCCTGCGCGTCGACCACCTTCGTGATCAGCCGGGCCGCGGCGGCCTGGGCCATCAGCTCCTTGTCGCGGTGCACGACGAGCTGGGGAGTGCTCACTCGGCTGCCGCCTTCTTCGCCGGAGCCTTCTTGGCTGTGGCCTTCTTCGCCGCCGCCGAGCCGGTCCTCCCGGCCGGGGCCTTGGCCGCGGGCGACTTGGCGGCGGGCGCCTTCGTGGTGGTCCCGGCCGTGGCGGGGACCACCTCGTCGGGCGCGCCGTCCACGTTCAGCCGGTCCACGCCGTAGCGGAGCGCCGAGGCGTACGTGTCGTCCGGGTCGAGACGGCGCAGCTCCTCCGCGATCAGCTCGGAGGTGTCGCGGCGCTTGAGCGCCACCGCACGGTCGGGCTGTCCGTGGATGGACAGGGTCGCCAGGGTGCCGTCGGCGCGGTCCAGGACGATCGGGCCGCAGCTCGTGCCCAGCCGGACACCGGTGAGGCCGGGACCGGAGGACAGGGAGCGCTTGACCGGCACGTCGAGTCGGTTCGCCAGCCACATGGCGAGCAGCTCGCAGCTCGGGTTGAACTCCTCGCCCTCCACCTCCACGGCCTCCACCTCGCAGGTGACCTGGTCCAGGGCCGCGGCCAGCATCGAACGCCAGGGCGTGATGCGGGTCCACGACAGGTCCGTGTCACCGGGGGTGTACGAGTCGGCGCGGGCGCTCAGCTCCCGTACCGGCGACTCGGCCGCGTAGGTGTCCGTCACCCGGCGCTGGCCGAGCGCGCCCAACGGGTCCTTGGCCGGGTCCAGCGGCGCGTTCACCGGCCACCACACGACGACCGGAGCGTCCGGCAGCAGCAGCGGCAGGACCACGGAGTCGGCGTGGTCGGCGACCTCGCCGTACAGGCGCAGCACCACCGTCTCACCGGTGCCCGCCTCCGCCCCGAGCCGCACCTCGGCGTCGAGCCGCGACTTGGTGCGGTCGCGGGGCGAGCGCGAGACCCGCTTGATGACGACCAGGGTGCGCGAGGGGTGCTCGCGCGAGGCGTCGTTCGCGGCCTTCAGGGCGTCGTAGGCGTTCTCCTCGTCGGTGACGATGACGAGGGTGAGCACCATCCCTACGGCCGGTGTGCCGATGGCACGGCGGCCCTGCACCAGCGCCTTGTTGATCTTGCTGGCCGTGGTGTCCGTGAGGTCGGTCTTCATGGGCGACGCCAGCTCCGTCCGTCTCGCTCGAGCATGTCGTCGGCCTCGACGGGCCCCCAGGTGCCCGCCGGGTACTGCGCGGGCTTGCCGTGCCGGTCCCAGTACTCCTCGATCGGGTCGAGGATCTTCCAGGACAGTTCGACCTCCTCGGTGCGCGGGAAGAGGTTCGAGTCGCCGAGCAGCACGTCCAGGATCAGCCGCTCGTACGCCTCCGGGCTCGACTCCGTGAACGACTCGCCGTAGGCGAAGTCCATGGACACGTCCCGGATCTCCATCGAGGTGCCGGGGACCTTCGAGCCGAAGCGGACCGTGACGCCCTCGTCCGGCTGCACGCGGATGACGATCGCGTTCTGCCCGAGCTCCTCGGTGGCCGTGGTGTCGAAGGGGGAGTGCGGGGCGCGCTGGAAGACGACCGCGATCTCGGTGACGCGACGGCCCAGACGCTTGCCGGTGCGCAGGTAGAAGGGGACGCCCGCCCAGCGGCGGTTGTCCACGCCCAGCTTGACCGCCGCGTACGTGTCGGTCTTCGACTTGGCGTCGATGCCGTCTTCCTGGAGGTAGCCGGTGACCTTCTCGCCGCCCTGCCAGCCGGCCGCGTACTGCCCGCGCACGGTGTGCTTGCCCAGGTCCTTGGGCAGCCGGACCGCCCCGAGGACCTTGGTCTTCTCCGCTGCCAGCGCGTCCGCGTCGAAGGAGGCGGGCTCCTCCATGGCGGTCAGCGCCATCAGCTGGAGCAGATGGTTCTGGATGACGTCGCGGGCGGCGCCGATGCCGTCGTAGTAGCCCGCCCGGCCTCCGATGCCGATGTCCTCGGCCATCGTGATCTGCACATGGTCCACGAAGGACCGGTTCCAGATCGGCTCGAACATCGTGTTGGCGAACCGCAGCGCCAGGATGTTCTGGACCGTCTCCTTGCCCAGGTAGTGGTCGATGCGGAAGACCTGGTCCGAGGCGAAGACCTCGTGGACGACCTTGTTGAGCTCCTCGGCCGACTTGAGGTCGTGGCCGAAGGGCTTCTCGATGACCGCGCGTCGCCAGGAACCGTTCTCCTGGTCGGCGAGCCGGTGCTTCTTCAGCTGCTGGATCACCACGGGGAACGACTTCGGCGGCACCGACAGGTAGAAGGCGAAGTTGCCGCCCGTGCCCTGTGCCTTGTCGAGCTCCTCGATCGTGGAGCGCAGCCGTTCGAAGGCGTCGTCGTCGTCGAAGGTGCCCTGCACGAACCGCATGCCCTGGACCAGCTGCTGCCAGACCTCCTCGCGGAAGGGCGTACGGGCGTGCTCCTTGACGGCGTCGTGGACTTCCTGGGCGAAGTCCTCGTGGGCCCACTCGCGGCGTGCGAAGCCGACGAGCGAGAAGCCCGGCGGCAGCAGACCCCGGTTGGCGAGGTCGTACACCGCGGGCATCAGCTTTTTACGTGACAAATCGCCCGTGACGCCGAAGATCACCAGGCCCGACGGCCCCGCGATACGCGGGAGCCGTCGGTCTGCGGGGTCACGCAGCGGATTGCTGCTCGACAAGATTTCAGCCCTCCGACGGGGCGAGGCGCTCAAGCTCCGCCTCGGTCGACTTGAGCAGGTCGTTCCAGGACGCCTCGAACTTCTCGACGCCCTCGTCCTCCAGGAGCTGGACCACGTCGTCGTACGAGATCCCGAGCTTCTCGACCGCGTCGAGTTCGGCGCGGGCCTGCTCGTACGTACCGGCGATCGCGTTGCCCCTGATCTGCCCGTGGTCCTCGGTGGCCACCAAAGTGGCCTCCGGCATGGTGTTCACCGTGTTCGGCGCCACCAGCTCGTCCACGTACAGGGTGTCCTTGTACGCCTTGTCCTTGACACCGGTGGAGGCCCACAGCGGACGCTGCTTGTTGGCCTGCGCCTTGTCCAGGGCCGCCCAGCGGTCGGAGGAGAAGACCTCCTCGTACGCCTGGTAGGCGAGCCGCGCGTTGGCGACGCCGGCCTTGCCGCGGGCGGCCTTGGCCTCGTCGGTGCCCAGCGCGTCGATGCGCTTGTCGATCTCGGTGTCCACGCGGGAGACGAAGAAGGACGCCACGGAGTGGATCTTCGACAGGTCCAGACCCCGCTCGCGGGCCTTCTCCAGACCGGCGATGTAGGCGTCCATCACCTCGCGGTAGCGCTCCAGCGAGAAGATCAGCGTGACGTTGACGCTGATGCCCCGGCCGATCGTCTCGGTGATCGCCGGGAGGCCCGCCTTGGTGGCCGGGATCTTGATCAGGGTGTTGGGACGGTCCACCAGCCAGGCCAGCTGCTTGGCCTCGGCGACGGTCGCCTTCGTGTTGTGCGCCAGACGCGGGTCGACCTCGATCGACACCCGGCCGTCCTGGCCGCCCGTCGCGTCGAAGACCGGGCGCAGGATGTCGGCGGCGTCGCGGACGTCCGCCGTCGTGATCATGCGGATCGCTTCCTCGACGGTCACCTTGCGGGCGGCGAGGTCCGCGAGCTGCTGCTCGTAACCGTCGCCGCTGCTGATCGCCTTCTGGAAGATCGACGGGTTGGTGGTGACGCCCACGACGTGCTGCTGGTCGATCAGCTCGGCGAGATTGCCGGACGTGATCCGCTTGCGCGACAGGTCGTCCAGCCAGATCGCGACGCCTTCCTCGGAGAGGCGCTTGAGTGCGTCTGTCATGGAAATTGCATCTCCTACGTGTCGTATTTCAGCGTCAGCGCTGGGCTGCGGCGATCGATTCCCGCGCTGCGGAGGCGACGTTCTCGGCGGTGAAACCGTATTCGCGGAAGAGCACCTTGCCGTCGGCCGAAGCGCCGAAGTGCTCCAGCGAGACGATGCGGCCGGCGTCCCCGACGAAGCGGTGCCACGTCAGACCGATACCCGCCTCGATCGCGACCCGCGCCTTCACCGACGGCGGCAGGACGCTGTTCCGGTACCCCTGGTCCTGCTCGTCGAACCACTCCACCGACGGCATGGACACGACCCGCGTCGGGACGCCCGCGGCCTGGAGCTGCTCGCGCGCCTCCACCGCGACGTGCACCTCGGAACCGGTGGCGATCAGGATGACCTCGGGCGTACCGCCCTCGGCCTCGAACAGCACGTAACCGCCCTTGGCGGCACCCTCGTTCGGCTCGTACGTCGGCACGCCCTGGCGGGTCAGCACCAGGCCGTGCGGGGCGCCCTTGCCGAACACCTTCGTGTAGCGCTTGAGGATCTCGCGCCACGCGATCGCGGTCTCGTTCGCGTCCGCGGGACGGACGACGTTCAGACCCGGGATGGCGCGCAGCGAGGCGATGTGCTCGACCGGCTGGTGGGTCGGGCCGTCCTCGCCCAGACCGATCGAGTCGTGCGTCCACACGTACGTGACCGGCAGGTGCATCAGCGCGGAAAGGCGCACCGAGTTGCGCATGTAGTCGGAGAAGGTGAGGAACGTACCGCCGTACACACGGGTATTGCCGTGCAGCGTGATTCCGTTCATCTCCGCGGCCATCGAATGCTCACGAATACCGAAGTGGATCGTGCGGCCGTACGGGTTCGCCTCCGGCAGCGGATTGTCCGCCGGCAGGAACGACGACGTCTTGTCGATGGTCGTGTTGTTCGAGCCGGCCAGGTCGGCGGAGCCGCCCCACAGCTCGGGGATGACGGCGCCGAGCGCCTGCAGAACCTTGCCGGACGCGGCACGCGTGGCCAGACCCTTGCCCGCCTCGAAGACCGGGAGCTTCTCCTCCCAGCCCGCCGGCAGCTCCGCCGCGGCGATGCGGTCGAACTCGGCCGCGCGCTCCGGGCTGGCGGTACGCCAGGCGGCGAAGCCCTTCTCCCACTCGGCCTTGGCCTCACGGCCCCGGTCGAGCGCCCCGCGCGTGTGGGCGAGGACCTCCTCGGAGACGTCGAACGACTTCTCCGGGTCGAAGCCCAGGACGCGCTTGGTGGCCGCGACCTCGTCGGCGCCGAGCGCCGAGCCGTGCGCCGCCTCGGTGTTCTGCGCGTTCGGGGCGGGCCACGCGATGATCGAGCGCATCGCGATGAACGACGGCTTGTCGGTGACCTTCTTCGCGGCCTCGATGGCGTTGTAGATCGCGTGCGGGTCCAGGTCGCCGTCCGGCTTCGGGGCGACGCGCTGCACGTGCCAGCCGTACGCCTCGTACCGCTTGACCGTGTCCTCGGAGACCGCGGTCTCCGTGTCGCCCTCGATCGAGATGTGGTTGTCGTCCCACAGCAGGATCAGGTTGCCGAGCTCCTGGTGGCCGGCCATCGAGGACGCCTCGGCGGAGATGCCTTCCTGGAGGCAGCCGTCGCCGGCGATGCAGTAGATGAAGTGGTCGAAGGGCGACTCGCCCTGCGCGGCGTCCGGGTCGAACAGGCCGCGCTCGTAGCGGGATGCCATGGCCATGCCCACGGCGTTGGCGACGCCCTGGCCGAGCGGACCGGTCGTCGTCTCGACGCCCTTCGTGTGCCCGTATTCCGGGTGGCCGGGGGTCTTGGAGCCCCAGGTGCGGAAGGACGCCAGGTCATCCAGCTCGAGGCCGAAGCCCGCCAGGTACAGCTGCGTGTAGAGCGTCAGGGACGAGTGGCCCGCGGACAGCACGAACCGGTCTCGCCCGACCCACTCGGGGTCCGCGGGGTCGTGTCGCATCACCTTCTGGAAGAGGGTGTACGCGGCCGGAGCCAGGCTCATCGCCGTGCCGGGATGGCCGTTGCCGACCTTCTGTACGGCGTCGGCGGCCAGGACGCGGGCGGTGTCCACGGCCCGCTGGTCCAGCTCGGTCCAGTCCAGGTCTGTGGTGGTCGGCTTGGTGCTCACCCTGGGTCAGGGCTCCTCTCCACATGTCACGCATGTCGAATACCGGTGCACTGGGCGCCCACCGGCGTTGTCGAGCCTACCCCCGTAAGTACGTGCGTTTTTTCGAGTCATTCCAGACTGCCGGGACTCTTCGGGATCCGCCTCCCGACTGGTCCGATCCGTGTCAGGCAACTGAATACGGAGCCGCCCGTCCGAGTGCTCAATCGAGTGCCGCTCGGCTCTTCCAGCGGCGCCGCCCAACACGACCCCACCCCCGCGAATGTCGGGGTCTGGGCAACGTCTACAGTGGCGTGGTACGCGCGAGCCTTTACCGGGACTTCACACGGGGAGGCTTGCTGGGATGTCTCTGTCAGGGGTGTGCGTGACGGCCGTCGAATCCCGTCCAGCGGGTGTGGGCACCTCCCGCGCCCTCAAGGCCGTGGGGGAGCTCGAGTCGAGCAGCAACCGGGGCCGGCGGCCGTTCGGGGCCCGCGTGAAAGCGTTCGTGGCGCTGACCAAGCCGCGCATCATCGAACTGCTGCTGATCACCACCGTTCCGGTGATGTTCTTGGCCCAGCAGGGGGTGCCCGACCTGAAGCTGGTGCTCCTCACCTGCCTCGGCGGCTATCTGTCCGCGGGCGGAGCCAACGCGCTGAACATGTACATCGACCGTGACATCGACGCCCTGATGGAGCGCACCTCGCAGCGCCCGCTGGTCACCGGCATGGTCAGCCCCCGCGAGTGCCTGGCCTTCGGCACCACGCTGGCGGTCGTCTCGACGCTCCTGTTCGGACTGACCGTCAACTGGCTGTCGGCATGGCTGTCGCTCGGCGCGCTCCTCTTCTACGTCGTCGTCTACACGATGATCCTCAAGCGCCGTACGTCGCAGAACATCGTGTGGGGCGGCATCGCGGGCTGTCTGCCGGTGCTCATCGGCTGGTCGTCCGTCACGAACTCCATGTCGTGGGCGCCGGTCATCCTCTTCCTCGTCATGTTCTTCTGGACGCCGCCGCACTACTGGCCGCTGTCCATGAAGGTCAAGGAGGACTACGCGCGCGTGGGCGTGCCGATGCTGCCGGTCGTCGCCAGCAACAAGGTGGTCGCCCGCCAGATCGTCATCTACAGCTGGGTGATGGTCGTGGTCTCCCTGCTCCTCACCCCGCTCGGCTACACCGGCTGGTTCTACACCGCGGTGGCCCTCGCGGCCGGCGGGTTCTGGCTGTGGGAGGCGCACGGTCTGCAGAACCGCGCCAAGGCCGAGGTGACGGGCGGGAAGCTCAAGGAGATGCGCCTGTTCCACTGGTCCATCACCTACGTCTCGATCCTCTTCGTCGCCGTCGCGGTCGACCCGTTCCTGCGCTGATTCCCCACTGACGACACACCACGGGTGGGGTGCGTGGCCAAGGCCACGCACCCCACCCGTCGCTGTTTGATCTACCCGTCGGTAGCATCCTGGCCATGGCAGACACGCAGCAGGTTGACGAGAGCAACGGCGCCCCCCAGGACGCCAAGGCCGAGCGCAAGGCGGCCAGGCTCGCCCAGCGGATCTCCGCGTTCTCCAAGGAGCACGGAGGGGCCGAGGGACAGGTCGCGTACATCGGGCAGAAGGGCGCCCGGATCGTCCTCGTCGGCGAGGACGGCGACTGGGGCGACCTCGTGGCACCCACCTACGCCATCGCCGAGCAGGCCGTGCAGAAGGCCGGGATCACCGTCCACGAGGATTTCGACGGGGAGTTCGCCGCCAAGGTGAGGACCGGCCGGTACGAGTGGACGCGGATGGCGGGCATCCAGGTCGGCGGACCGAGCAACGGCTGACAACCGTCGACCGTTCGTACGGGGTGTGCGAGAGCAACACCTGACACCCGGTTCACCCGTTAGGACCTGAGAAGACACGGTCCAGTCGCGGGAGTCCGGATGATCGAAACGCCGTCCCTCGTGGACCAGTACTGCCACGGCGTGCTGCGGACAGAGCTGGGCCTCGGCACGTTCGAGGCCCACCTTGCCCGGACCGAGGGGCCGCCGGCCCCCGGCACCACCCTCTTCGACACCCAGACGGGCTTCGCCGTACGCCGCTGGTGTCCACCCTTGCTGGGCCTGGAACCGCACTGCCCGCCGGCCCGCTATCTCGCACGGCGGCGCGAGCTCGGCGTACTGGAGTCGGGCCGCAGACTGCTGCGCGGCAGCGGCATCACGACCTATCTCGTGGACACCGGACTGCCCGGCGACCTCACCGGGCCCGACGAGATGGCCTCCGCCGGCGCCGCCCGGGCGCACGAGATCGTCCGGCTGGAGCTCCTCGCCGAGCAGGTCGCCGACACCTCCGGCACCGTCGAGTCCTTTCTCGCCAATCTCGCCGAGTCCGTCCACGGCGCCGCCGGGAACGCGGTGGCCTTCACGTCCGTGGCCGGAGTGCGGCACGGTCTGTCGCTCGCGCCGGAACCGCCCGGCCCCGGGGAGGTGCGGGGCGCCGCGGGACGCTGGCTGACGGGCCGCCGCGTGGGCGGGACGCTCAGCGATCCGGTGCTGCTGCGCCACCTGCTGTGGATCGCGGTCGCCTCGGGCCTGCCCCTGCAACTCCACGCCGGACTCGGCGAACCGGGCCTGCGCATCGACCGTACGGACCCGGTCCTGCTCACGGACTTCGTGCGTGCCACGGCCGGCCTGGGCACCGATCTCGTCCTGTTGCACGGCTACCCGTACCACCGGCACGCGGCTCATCTCGCGGGTGTCTTCCCGCACGTGTACGCGGATCTCGGCGCCGCTCTGGTCCGTACCGGGGCGCGGGCGGCGGCCGTCCTGTCCGAGATCCTGGAGCTGGCGCCCTTCGGCAAGCTCGTGTTCTCCAGCGGCGCGCACGGTCTGCCCGAGCTGCACGTGGTGGGTGCCCGGCTGTTCCGGGAGGCGCTGGCGCGGGTGCTCGGCACCTGGGTCGCCGAGGGCGCGTGGTCGCCGGCCGACGCGCAGCGGGTGGCCGGCCTGATCGCCGCGGGCAACGCGCAGCGGGTCTACGGGGTCGAATAGCGCGACACCCTTTCACCGGTCGGTGCGGGCACTCCAGACTGTGCGGATGACCGACGACGACGCCACCACCCGGTTACTGGACCGCTTCCGCACCGATCTGCGGCCCTTCGCCCCGGTCGCCCTCTGGGCGCACGGCTCGCTGGCCGGGGGCGACTACCAGGAAGGGCACAGCGACCTCGACCTGATCGCGGTCCTGGAAGGGCCTCTCACGCTGCGCACGCTGCGCGGACTGACCCGGCTGCACCGGCGTCTGCGCACCGCCGAACCGCTGGCCGTGAAGCTGCACTGCAGCTATCTGACCCCCGGCAGCACGGCCGGCGCGGGACTGTCGCACGTCACCTGGGCGCACAACGGGCTGATGAGGCGGCCGGTCACCCCGGTCACACGCCGCGAGCTCCAGGCGTTCGGCCTCGTCCTGCACGGTGAGCCGCCCGAAGAACTGCTGTCGCCCGTGCCGGACGCGGAGCTGCGTGCCTTCGTCGTGCGCGACCAGAAGGAGTTCTGGCGGCCCGCGCTCGACAAGGCCCGGCGGTGGGAGCAGGACGTGTGGGTCGACCTCGGCATGGTCACCTTCGCGCGGGCGACGGTCACGCTGGAGGACGGGCGTCTGATCTCCAAGCGTGAGGCCCTGGAGCTGCTGCCGGGCCTCGGCGCACCCGGCGTCGTCGTCGACGACATCCGGCGGCGGCGCTACGGCGACCCGGCGCCGCACGCCGACGGGTGGGCGGCACGGCGGGCCGGCCTGACGCGGAGTTTCCTGGGCCCGGCGATCGACGGTCTGGTGGCCGCGTACGAGCCCGTCACGCGCGGTTGACGGCCCTCCGTCGCGCGTGGCTGACGCCGTCACGCGCGGTTGAGACCTGTACCCGCCGACGAGGGGCCGCGGCTCACGTGCGCGTGGGCCGCGGCGCGGGGCTCACGCGCGGGTGAGTGCCGACTCCGCCGAGGGGCCGGGCAGGTCGGCGACGGCGTCCGGGCGTTCGCGCAGCGAGAGCAGGACGCGCAGCACCGCGATCCAGACCAGGCAGGACCCGAGCATGTGGAGGCCGACCAGTGCCTCGGGCAGGTCCGTGAAGTACTGGACATAGCCGATGACGCCCTGGGCGAGCAGCACGAGGAACAGGTCACGGGTCCGGTGCAGCGGGCCCTTGGGGGCGTCGACAGCCTTGAGCACGAACCACAGGGCGAAGGTGAGCGTCACCACGATCCAGGCCAGCACGGCATGCAGCTTGGCCACGTTCTCCCAGCCGACGTGCATGCGGTCGACCTCGCTCGAGTCACCGGCGTGGGGGCCCGCACCGGTGACGACCGTGCCGACCGCGATCAGCAGGACTGCGGCGGCGACCAGGAACCACACGAGCTGCTGCACCGACTTGCCGACGAGCGGACGCGCCTCGGCGTCGCCCTCGCGGGTGCGCTGCCACATGAGGGCCGCGACGGTGATGAGCGCGGTGGAGAGCAGGAAGTGGGCGGCGACCGTGTACGGGTTGAGGCCGACCAGGACGACGATGCCGCCGAGGATCGCGTTGCTCATGACGATCCAGAACTGCGCCCAGCCGAGCCGGGTGAGGCTGCGCCGCCACGGCTTCTGCGAGCGGGCGGCGATGATCGCCCAGCCGACGGCCGCGCACAGCACGTACGTCAGCATGCGGTTGCCGAACTCGATGGCGCCGTGGAAGCCCATCGCGCTCGTGGCGGTGAGCGAGTCGTCGGTGCACTTCGGCCAGGTCGGACAGCCGAGGCCGGAGCCGGTGAGCCGTACGGCGCCACCGGTGACCACGATGACGACCGCCATCACGAGCGCGGCGAGGGCCGCGCGCCGGACGGTCCGGGACGTCGGGGTCCAGCGTCCGGCGATGAAGGCGAGGGGGTTGCGCACCGCGCTGATCGCGTCGGCTCGGGTCACGTTTGGCACGCACACCATCGTAGGGGGCCGCTTGTGCACGTCTTCACGAGGGCCCCGCACCCGGGCATGGCGCTACTCCCAGCGGAAGAACCGGCCCGCCGCGGCGAGGCCCACGACGGCCCACCCGGCGAGGATGCCGAGGTCGCCCCACGGCATGCCCGCCCCGTGCTGGAGCACGTCGCGCAGCCCGTCGGAGAGCGCGGAGATCGGCAGCAGGCCGAGGACGTCCTGGGCGCCGGACGGGAACCTGTCGAGCGGCACGACGACCCCGCCGCCGACCAGCAGGAGCAGGAAGACGAGGTTGGCGGCGGCCAGCGTCGCCTCCGCCTTCAGCGTGCCCGCCATGAGCAGGCCGAGTCCGGAGAAGGCGGCCGTGCCCAGCACGAGCAGGAGCAGCACGGCGAGGGGGTTGCCGTGCGGCGACCAGCCCAGCGCGAAGGCGATCACCGTGAGCAGCACGACCTGGAGGACCTCGGTGACCAGGACCGACACGGTCTTCGCGGCCATCAGGCCCCAGCGGGGCAGCGGGGAGGACGCGAGCCGCTTGAGGACGCCGTAGCGCCGCTCGAAGCCGGTGGCGATGGCCTGCCCGGTGAACGCGGTCGACATCACGGCGAGCGCGAGGATGCCCGGCGCGAGGAAGTCGACCGCCTCGCCCTTGCCGGTGTCGACGACGTCGACCGAGCTGAACAGCACCAGCAGGAGCGTCGGGATGACGACCGTCAGCAGGAGCTGCTCGCCGTTGCGGAGCAGCATCTTCGTCTCCAGCGCCGCCTGCGTGCCGATCATGCGGGGCAGCGGTGCGGCGCCGGGCTTGGGCGTGTAGGTGCCGGCGGTGGTCACGAACGCAGCTCCTCGCCGGTCGGTTCGAGACCGTGTCCTGCCGGGGGGCGAACCCCGGACCCCCGGCCGACGTAGAGGCGAACCCGGGTCATGCGCGCAGCTCCTTGCCGGTCAGTTCGAGGAAGACGTCTTCGAGGGTGTGGCGCTCGACGGAGATCTTCTCCGGCAGCACGCCGTGCTGGGCGCACCACGAGGTCACGGTCGCCAGCAGCTGGGGGTCCACCTTGCCGGTGACCCGGTAGGCGCCGGGCGTCAGCTCGGCGGCCGTGCAGTCCGCGGGCAGGGCCTTCAGCAGGGAGGCCACGTCGAGTCCGGGGCGGCCGGTGAACCGCAGGGTGTTCTCGGCGCCGCCCCGGCACAGCTCCTCGGGGGTGCCGTGGGCGATGACCCTGCCGGTGTCGATGATCGCGACGTCGTCGGCGAGCTGCTCCGCCTCGTCCATGTGGTGGGTGGTGAGGATGACGGAGACACCGTCGTCGCGCAGGTCGCGGACAAGGTCCCAGGTCGCGTGGCGGGCCTGGGGGTCGAGGCCGGCGCTCGGCTCGTCGAGGAAGACCAGCTCGGGGCGGCCGACCACGGCCATGGCGAGGGCGAGGCGCTGCTGCTGGCCGCCGGACAGGCGCCGGTAGCTGGTACGGCCGCAGCTGCCGAGGCCGAGCCGCTCGATGAGGGTGTCCACGTCGAGGGGGTGCGCGTGCAGCCGGGCCACGTGGCGGAGCATCTCGTCGGCACGGGCGCCGGAGTAGACGCCGCCGGACTGGAGCATGACGCCGATGCGGGGGCGCAGCGCGGCGGCATCCCGGACCGGGTCGAGGCCGAGGACACGCACGGTGCCCGAGTCGGGTCTGCGGTAGCCCTCGCAGGTCTCGACGGTGGTGGTCTTGCCGGCGCCGTTGGGGCCGAGTACGGCGGTGATGCCCGCCTCGGCCACCAGGTCGAGGCCGTCCACCGCGGTCTTCGTGCCGTACCGCTTCACCAGGGCCTGGACCTGGACGACGGGCTCGCTTCGCATGAGGCGCAATTCTAGGGACGTCGTCGGGGTGCCGGGGCGCCGGGGGCCGTATCGACCGCGAGCTCGCGCGGGCGGTGCAGCGCGAGCCAGCGCTCCGCGTACGCCACGGCGTCGGCGACCGGGAAGAGCCGGGCGACGGCGGCGCCCACGGTGCCCCGGACGACGGGGCGGTCCCGTTCGTAGTCGGAGCCGAGCGCGTCGAACCCGTCCGAGGTGATCGACACCTCACGGACCGTCCGCCAGCCCTGGGGGGACGGCCGCCCCACGTCGACGACGGGCGACGCGATGCGGTACTCGGCCAGATGGAAGCTCGTGCAGGTGTCGTAGCCGGCCCCCAGCAGCAGGACGCGGGCGCCGTCGGCCTCCAGGCGGGCCAGCGGGCTCCGCTCGCCGAGCCGGCAGTCGGGCGCGTGGCCGTCGAGGATCGCCGCGGCGCGTGGACCGAGCGCCGCGAACGAGGTCTCCGGGTGCGCGCTGCGCAGGGCGCCCGGCCAGGTGCGCACGGTCTCCGGGATCACGCCGACGCCCCGGCTGGGGGTCACCCGCGGGTCGTACACGGGCATGGTGGCGCGGATGGTCGCCCACCACTCCTCGGGCACGGGCGGATTGCTCCACAGCGCCGGGTCGGACAGGTCGCCGGACTGCGTGGGGACCACCAGGGTGCCGTCGGGACCGAGCGTGTCGAGCAGTGCCTGGACGGCGGCGACCGGGCCTCCGTTCACCCAGCCGAGGGCGCTGAGCGAGGAGTGCACGAGAAGTGTCTCCCCGGGCCGCACCCCGAGCGTGCGAAAGTCCGCGGCGAGGGTGTCCCGCGTGACGAGTGGGCCGGTCGGAGGGGGTATGGGCATGGTTCGGGAGTCTCCCGGACGGCCTGGCCCGGCGCCACCGAATTGATCGATCAAAGATCGTTTCCGCAGGTCATCTTAGGTATACCTAAGTGATGCACGGCACCGCCGACTGTCGGGGCGCGGCTTGTCAGGCTCTGAGGAATTACGCAACAATGGCGTTGTGAAAAACGTTGGCGAGGCTCCGCGAGAGGATCTCGCGGCCGGGTTGCCCACACGCAACCGGGTCGCGCGGTCCATCCTGGACCACGGCCCGTCGACCGTGGCCGACCTCGCCGGGCGGCTGGAGCTGACCCAGGCCGCCGTGCGTCGCCACCTCGACGCACTCGTCGCCGACGACGTCGTGGTCGCGCGCGAGCAGCGGGTCTACGGAGCGCGCACCCGCGGCCGTCCCGCCAAGGTGTTCGCCCTGACCGACTGCGGCCGGGACGCCTTCGACCAGTCCTACGACAAGCTCGCCGCCGACGCCCTGAGCTGGATCGCGGCCCGCGAGGGCGGGGACGAGGCGGTCCTCTCCTTCGCCCGCGCCCGGATCGCCGCGCAGGCCCGCGCCTACCGCGAGGCCGTCGACGCCGCGGACCCCGAGGAGCGCACCGAAGCGCTGGCCAAGGCCTTGAGCGCCGACGGGTACGCTGCTACGGCGCGCAGCGCGCCGCACCCCCAGCGGGGCGAGCAGCTCTGCCAGCACCACTGCCCCGTCGCCCACGTCGCCGAGCAGTTCCCGCAGTTGTGCGAGGCGGAGACCGAGTTCTTCTCCCAGTTGCTCGGCACGCACGTCCAGCGGCTGGCGACCATCGCCCACGGCGACGGGGTGTGCACCACCTTCATCCCCAAGATTTCCAAGAACACCGACAACGCATCTGCAAGCACGGCCGGGAGGAACCCCGCATGACTCTCCCCACGGAGACTGCCCACCCCGAACTCGAGGGTCTGGGCAAGTACGAATACGGCTGGGCCGACTCCGACGAGGCCGGCGCCTCTGCCAAGCGCGGTCTGAGCGAGGAAGTCGTCCGGGACATCTCGGCCAAGAAGAACGAGCCGGAGTGGATGACCAAGCTCCGCCTCAAGGGCCTGCGTCTCTTCGACAAGAAGCCCATGCCCAACTGGGGCTCGGACCTGTCGGGCATCGACTTCGACAACATCAAGTACTTCGTACGTTCCACGGAGAAGCAGGCGGAGTCCTGGGAGGACCTGCCCGAGGACATCAAGAACACGTACGACAAGCTCGGCATCCCGGAGGCGGAGAAGCAGCGTCTCGTCGCCGGTGTCGCGGCCCAGTACGAGTCCGAGGTCGTCTACCACCAGATCCGCGAGGACCTGGAGGAACAGGGCGTCATCTTCCTGGACACCGACACGGCGCTGAAGGAGCACCCGGAGCTCTTCAAGGAGTACTTCGGCACCGTCATCCCCGTCGGTGACAACAAGTTCGCCTCGCTGAACACGGCCGTGTGGTCGGGCGGCTCGTTCATCTACGTGCCGAAGGGCGTGCACGTCGAGATCCCGCTCCAGGCCTACTTCCGTATCAACACGGAGAACATGGGCCAGTTCGAGCGGACGCTGATCATCGTCGACGAGGACGCCTACGTCCACTACGTCGAGGGTTGTACGGCGCCGATCTACAAGTCGGACTCTCTGCACTCCGCGGTGGTCGAGATCATCGTGAAGAAGGGCGCCCGCTGCCGCTACACGACCATCCAGAACTGGTCGAACAACGTCTACAACCTGGTCACCAAGCGCGCCGTGGCGTACGAGGGCGCGACCATGGAGTGGATCGACGGCAACATCGGCTCCAAGGTCACCATGAAGTACCCGGCCGTCTACCTGATGGGCGAGCACGCCAAGGGCGAGACCCTGTCCATCGCCTTCGCGGGCGAGGGCCAGCACCAGGACGCCGGCTCCAAGATGGTCCACATGGCGCCGAACACCTCGTCGAACATCGTCTCCAAGTCGGTGGCGCGCGGCGGCGGCCGTACCTCGTACCGCGGTCTGGTCGAGATCGGCGAGGGCGCGGCCGGCTCGAAGTCGAACGTGCTGTGCGACGCGCTGCTCGTCGACACCATCTCCCGCTCCGACACGTACCCGTACGTCGACGTCCGTGAGGACGACGTGTCCATGGGCCACGAGGCGACCGTCTCCAAGGTCTCCGAGGACCAGCTCTTCTATCTGATGAGCCGTGGTCTGACCGAGTTCGAGGCGATGGCGATGATCGTGCGCGGCTTCGTCGAGCCGATCGCCAAGGAACTGCCCATGGAGTACGCCCTCGAGCTCAACCGGCTGATCGAGCTGCAGATGGAAGGCGCGGTCGGCTAGGACCGCCCCCTCGACAGCAGCCAGCAATTTCTGACGCAGGAAGAGAGCAGACCGACAGCCATGGCTGAGGCTCAGAACTCCCCCACCCTCAACTCCGTTCGGGCGGGGGGACCCCCACCGCTGGGGTCCACCACCGCCGGCCAGATCGCGGTGGCCGCCGAGTCGACCGTCGCCACGCGCATGAGCGCGCCCCCGTCCTTCGACGTGGCGGACTTCCCCGTCCCCCACGGCCGCGAGGAGGAATGGCGGTTCACGCCGCTGGAGCGACTGCGCGGGCTGCACGACGGCACCGCCGTCGCGACCGGCGACGGCGTGAAGGTCGACATCGAGGCGCCCGAGGGCGTCGTCGTCGAGACCGTCGGCCGCGACGACGCGCGGCTGGGCAGGGCCGGCACCCCGGTGGACCGCATCGCCGCCCAGGCGTACTCGGCGTTCGAGAAGGCCGGTGTCGTCACCGTCCCCAAGGAGACGGTGCTCACCGAGCCGATCCGCATCGCCGTGCGCGGCGAGGGCGGTGTCGCCTACGGCCACCAGGTCATCGAGCTCGGTGCCTTCGCCGAGGCCGTCGTGGTCATCGACCACACCGGTGACGCGGTGCTCGCCGCCAACGTCGACTACATCCTCGGCGACGGCGCCAAGCTCACCGTGGTCTCCGTCCAGGACTGGGACGACAAGGCCGTCCACGTCGGCCAGCACAACGCGCTGATCGGCCGGGACGCCGGTTTCAAGTCGTTCGTCGTCACCTTCGGCGGTGACGTGGTCCGGCTGCACCCGCGCGTCGCCTACGCCGGCACCGGCGGCGAGGCCGAGCTGTTCGGCCTGTACTTCACGGACTCCGGCCAGCACCAGGAGCACCGTCTCCTCGTCGACCACAACACCCCGCACTGCAAGTCCAACGTCGCCTACAAGGGCGCGCTCCAGGGCGACGGCGCGCACGCGGTGTGGATCGGTGACGTCCTGATCGAGGCCAAGGCCGAGGGCACCGACACCTACGAGATGAACCGCAACCTCGTCCTCACGGACGGCGCCCGGGTCGACTCGGTGCCGAACCTCGAGATCGAGACCGGCGAGATCGTCGGCGCGGGCCACGCCTCCGCCACCGGCCGCTTCGACGACGAGCAGCTGTTCTACCTGATGGCCCGCGGCATCCCGGCCGGCGAGGCCCGCCGGCTGGTCGTCCGCGGCTTCTTCGCCGAACTGGTCCAGCAGATCGGCGTCGACGACATCGAAGAGCGCCTTCTCGTGAAGATCGACGAGGAGCTGGAGGCGTCGGTCTGATGACCACCACCTTCGTACGCGCCTGTGGACTGAGCGAGCTGGAGGACGACACCCCGAAGCGGGTGGAGCTCGACGGCACGCCGGTCTCGGTCGTCCGCACCGAGGGCGAGGTGTTCGCGATCTACGACATCTGCTCGCACGCGAACGTCTCCCTCTCCGAGGGCGAGGTGGAGGACTGTCAGATCGAGTGCTGGCTGCACGGCTCCAGCTTCGACCTCCGCACCGGCAAGCCGTCCGGCCTTCCCGCGACGCGCCCCGTCCCCGTATACCCCGTAAAGATCGAAGGGGACGACGTGCTCGTCTCCCTCACCCAGGAGTCCTGAGGAACCCATGGCAACGCTTGAAATCCACGACCTGCACGTCACCGTCGAGGCCGACAACGCCACGAAGGAGATCCTCAAGGGCGTCGACCTCACCGTGAAGCAGGGCGAGACCCACGCCATCATGGGCCCCAACGGCTCCGGCAAGTCGACGCTCGCCTACTCGCTCGCGGGCCACCCCAAGTACACGATCACCGGCGGCACCGTCACCCTCGACGGTGAGGACGTCCTGGAGATGTCCGTCGACGAGCGCGCCCGTGCCGGCGTGTTCCTGGCGATGCAGTACCCGGTCGAGGTCCCCGGTGTCTCCGTCTCCAACTTCCTGCGCACCTCCGCCACCGCGATCCGCGGCGAGGCCCCCAAGCTGCGCACCTGGGTGAAGGAGGTCAAGGAGGCCATGGAGCACCTCCACATGGACCCGTCCTTCGCCGAGCGCAACGTGAACGAGGGCTTCTCCGGCGGTGAGAAGAAGCGTCACGAGATCCTCCAGCTGGAGCTGCTCAAGCCGAAGATCGCGATTCTCGACGAGACCGACTCCGGCCTGGACGTCGACGCTCTGCGCATCGTCTCCGAGGGCGTCAACCGCGTCCGCGAGACCGGCGAGGTCGGCACCCTGCTGATCACTCACTACACGCGCATCCTGCGCTACATCAAGCCCGATCACGTCCACGTGTTCGCCGGCGGCAAGATCGTCGAGTCGGGTGGCCCCGAGCTCGCCGACAAGCTGGAGAACGAGGGCTACGAGGCGTACACGAAGGGTGGCGCATCCGCGTGACACAGCTGCCGGGCCTCCTCGACACCGAGGCGATCCGCAAGGACTTCCCCATCCTGGACCGTCAGGTCCACGACGGCCGGAAGATCGTGTACCTGGACAACGCGGCGACCTCGCAGAAGCCGCGCCAGGTGCTGGACGCCCTCGCCGAGTACTACGAGCGGTACAACGCCAACGTCCACCGCGGTGTGCATGTGCTCGCCGAGGAGGCCACGGCGCTGTACGAGGGCGCGCGCGACAAGGTCGCCGCGTTCATCAACGCGCCGAGCCGCGACGAGGTGATCTTCACCAAGAACGCCTCCGAGTCGCTCAACCTCGTGGCCAACATGCTCGGCTGGGCCGACGAGCCCTACCGGGTCGACCACGAGACCGAGATCGTCATCACGGAGATGGAGCACCACTCCAACATCGTGCCGTGGCAGCTGCTGTCGCAGCGCACGGGCGCGAAGCTGAAGTGGTTCGGCCTCACCGACGACGGCCGCCTCGACCTCTCCAACATCGAAGAGGTCATCACCGAGAAGACGAAGATCGTCTCCTTCGTGCTGGTGTCGAACATCCTGGGCACCGTCAACCCGGTCGAGGCGATAGTGCGCCGCGCCCAGGAGGTCGGAGCCCTGGTCCTGATCGACGCCTCGCAGGCGGCACCCCACATGCCCCTCGACGTCCAGGCACTCCAGGCCGACTTCGTGGCCTTCACCGGTCACAAGATGTGCGGGCCCACGGGCATCGGCGTGCTCTGGGGCCGCCAGGAACTCCTCGAGGACCTGCCGCCGTTCCTCGGCGGCGGCGAGATGATCGAGACCGTTTCGATGCACTCGTCGACCTACGCGCCGGCGCCCCACAAGTTCGAGGCGGGCACGCCCCCGATCGCGCAGGCGGTCGGACTCGGCGCGGCGATCGACTACCTGTCCTCGATCGGCATGGACAAGATCCTCGCTCACGAGCACGCGCTCACCGAGTACGCGGTGAAGCGGCTCGCGGAGGTCCCCGACCTGCGGATCATCGGCCCGACCACGGCCGAGGACCGCGGGGCCGCGATCTCGTTCACGCTGGGTGACATCCACCCGCACGACGTGGGCCAGGTCCTGGACGAGCAGGGGATCGCCGTCCGCGTCGGGCACCACTGCGCACGACCGGTCTGCCTGCGGTACGGAATTCCTGCGACCACGCGAGCGTCGTTCTATCTGTACTCCACGCCGGCCGAGATCGACGCGCTGGTCGACGGCCTGGAGCACGTCCGGAACTTCTTCGGCTGAGGGGCTGGCTGGAACGTGAAGCTTGATTCGATGTACCAGGAAGTCATCCTGGACCACTACAAGCACCCGCACGGGCGGGGCTTGCGGGATGGCGATGCCGAGGTGCACCACGTCAACCCGACGTGCGGCGACGAGATCACGCTGCGCGTGAAGTACGACGGCGAGCGGATCGAGGACATCTCGTACGAGGGCCAGGGCTGCTCGATCAGCCAGGCCTCGGCCTCCGTACTGAACGAACTGCTCGTCGGCAAGGACGTGTCCGAGGCGCAGAAGGTCCAGGAAACTTTCCTGGAACTGATGCAGTCCAAGGGCAGGGTCGAGCCCGACGACGCGATGGAGGAGGTGCTGGAGGACGCGGTCGCGTTCGCCGGTGTCTCCAAGTACCCGGCCCGGGTCAAGTGCGCCCTGCTGAGCTGGATGGCGTGGAAGGACGCGACGGCCCAGGCACTGGGTGACGAGCCCGACAAGGCTGCGAGGAAGACGGCATGAGCGAGAACGAGACCCTGACGACGAAGCCGGCCTCCGAGGAGGAACTCCGCGAGGCGCTGTACGACGTCGTCGACCCCGAGCTGGGCATCGACGTCGTCAACCTCGGTCTGATCTACGGCATTCACATCGACGACGCGAACATCGCGACGATCGACATGACCCTGACGTCGGCGGCCTGTCCGCTCACCGACGTCATCGAGGACCAGGCCAAGTCCGCCACGGACGGCCTCGTCAACGAACTGCGCATCAACTGGGTCTGGATGCCGCCGTGGGGCCCGGACAAGATCACGGACGACGGCCGCGAGCAGCTTCGCGCGCTCGGCTTCAACGTCTGAGCAACCCCCGCCTCCGACGCGCGAGTCGACGACGGCCCCCGGCAACCGTGCCGGGGGCCGTCGTCGTGGCGTACCGGTCCCGCTTCGCGCTGCCGGGGTTCACCCGGCTTCCCAGCGGCCTCCCAGGGCGGTCTCATTGGGCGCGACAGCGTGGGGTGGTGCCAGAATCCGCTCCACGCGCCGGTGGCGCAGCAGTTCGGCGGGGGTGGGCCGGGCCCGGAGGCCGCCGAAGCCCAGCCTCCCCTCGCAGGCCCGGCGGGACGAACCGCATCTCGGGCGTTCTTGCGACGGACCGCCCACGCCAAGCGGCGGATGCACGCGTGGCGCGGGTGCGGGAACGGGTCCCGCCGCCCGCAGTCCGGCCGCCCTGTCCGGGGCGGCGCGGAGCGCCTCGTGACCCGGCGATCCCTCAGACGCGCGGGTTGGCCTGCGCCGCCCGCAGCAGGACGTCGGCGAGACCTTCGCGGCGGATACGCCGGTCGATGTAGAGCAGGGTGGTGATCAGCGGTATGAAGACCATCGTGAACACCTGGGCGACCACGCTGAGGAGCGTCGAGACCGTGAACGACAGGCCCAGGTGCGGCAGGCTCTGCGCGAACGCGTCCGACATGGTCGTGGGCTGCGGCGACGAGGGGTCGTACGGCTGAGGTCTCGGTGTCGTGAACACCGTGGGGAGTCGCAGCACCAGCGAGACGATCAGCACCGTCACTCCGCCGAGCAGCGTGATCCCGAACGTGCGCCACCAGGCGCCCCGCATCAGCCGCACCGACCGCCGCAGCGCCTCGACCGGCCGGGCGGCCTCCAGCACGGCGGCCGCCGGGGCGAAGGAGAAGAGAACCCAGAGCCAGACCGTCAGCGGCAGGGTCAGCAGCAGGAGCAGGAAGAAGATCCCGAACAGGCTGTCGCTGCGGGCGAGTATCGCCGCGAAGAGCGAGACGACCATCGCGGCGAACAGCAGCATGGGGATCAGCAGGATCAGACCCATGAGCAGGTTCACGCCGAGCACGGACAGCGTGCGCGGCCAGGTGCGGCGCCACACCTGACCGATGGTGGCCCGCCGGCCGAGGACCGCGTCGTGCAGGGTGGCGACACAGGACGCCTGCACGAAGGCGTTCGCGACCAGCACGGCGATCATCGCGAAGGCCCACACGCTGCCGAAGGCGACCAGGACGGGCTGGACGTCGCTCCAGCGCGGGCGCCGGTCGGTGTCGTACAGGACGTCCAGCCGGTCACTCACCGAGAAGTACGCGAGGACCGCCGCGCCCCCGATCAGCACCGCCAGGGCGAGCTGGACCAGCGCGGCGAGCCCGAACAACGGCTTGGCGTACCGGCGCATCGTCGTGAAGGCACCGCCGAAGACATGGTCCACGCCGAGCGGGGCGAGGGGTATGACCCCCGGCTTGGGCGGTGGGGGCGGCGGCGTCCAGCCCCAGCCCGCCGGAGGGCCCCCGTACGGCCCCGCTGGTCCCCACCCCGATGTGTCCGACATTCTTCTTGCGCTCCCATGCTCCGGAAGTCCGACGACTCCGCCCCCACTGTGGTGATCGCGAACGATATCCCGTGTGCCGCCTGGTGCCCATGCTGGAGGGGCGGAGCATTTTGCGTACGGGCGTACGCATCGATAAGTACACTCGTACGCATGGGATATGTGCTGCTCGGCGGAGCCATCGCCGCGGAGGTGGCCGCGACCACCGCCATGAAGTACAGCGACGGTTTCAGCAGACTGTGGCCGTCGCTGGTGACCCTCCTCGGGTACGTCGTCGCGTTCGCGCTGCTCGCCCAGACCCTGAAGACCGTCTCGGTCGGCACGGCCTACGCGATCTGGGCGGGTGTCGGCACCGCGGTCATCGCCGCGATCGGCATGCTGTTCCTCGGGGAGGGGATGGGCACGGCCAAGCTCGCCGGCATCGCCCTGATTATCGGCGGGGTCGTGCTGCTGAACCTCGGCGGTGCGCACTGATGGCCCGCCGGTACGACCCCGAGCGACGGCAGCGGATCATCGACGCGGCGATCCGTGTCGTGGGCGTCAGGGGAATCGCCGGGCTGAGCCACCGGACCGTCGCGGCCGAGGCCGATGTGCCGCTCGGCTCCACCACCTACCACTTCAGGACACTCGACGAACTGATGGTCGCCGCCCTGCGCCAGGCCAACGAGGGCTTCGCCAAGGTCGTCGCCGCGCGCGGCGCGCTGGAGGACCCCCGGACCGACCTCGCCGCCGACCTCGCCGGCCTGGTGGGCGAGTGGCTCGCGGGCGACCCGACCGGCGTGGAGCTGGAGTACGAGCTGTACCTCGCCGCGCTGCGCCGCCCGGCCCTGCGTCCCGTCGCGGCCGAATGGGTCCAGAGCCTCGTGGACCCGCTCGCCCGGCGCACCGACCCCGTGACCGCGAGGGCGCTGGTCGCCCTCATGGACGGGATCTGCCTCCAGGTGCTGCTGACCGGCACGCCGTACGACGAGGCGTACGCCCGCGAGGCGCTGCGCCGGCTCATCGGCTGACCGCACACCGCCGCGCACGGCGTGCGGTCCGGCGGCGTGCGGCCGGCCGCAGAGGGACGGCACCCGGACGTTTGTCGCCGCCGTGGACGACGAAGCGGTCCCCGAATGTCGCCCTGGTCGGCAAGGAGACGAGCGGCCTCGACATCGAGCCGGGCGCACGGTGGGCCCACACGCCGAGACGCCGGGCGCACCGGTTCGCCCGCGCGGCCCCCGCCAAGTTAGGTTTCACCCATGACCGACACGACTGCTACTCGCACCACCGGCGCCGTCGCCGCCGGGCTTGCCACCGTCACCGCCGACGGCACCGTCCTCGACACCTGGTTCCCCGCTCCCGGACTGTCCGCCGAGCCCGGCCCGGCCGGCACCGAGCGGCTGTCCGCCGAGCGCGCGGTGGAACTCCTCGGCGCGGGTGCGGCCAAGGCCGTCGGCCCGGACGCCCGTCGTGGCGTCGAGGTGGTCGCGGTCCGTACGGTCATCGCGTCCCTGGACGACAAGCCGCTCGACGCGCACGACACCTACCTGCGGCTGCACCTGCTCTCGCACCGCCTGGTGAAGCCGCACGGCCAGAGCCTGGACGGCATCTTCGGCCACCTCGCCAACGTCGCCTGGACCTCGCTCGGCCCGGTCGCCGTCGACGACGTCGAGAAGGTCCGGCTGAACGCCCGCGCGGAGGGGCTGCACCTCCAGGTGACGTCGATCGACAAGTTCCCGCGCATGACGGACTACGTCGCCCCGAAGGGCGTCCGCATCGCCGACGCCGACCGGGTCCGCCTCGGCGCGCACCTCGCCGAGGGCACGACGGTCATGCACGAGGGCTTCGTGAACTTCAACGCGGGCACCCTCGGCACCTCCATGGTCGAGGGCCGCATCTCCGCGGGCGTCGTGGTCGGCGACGGTTCCGACATCGGCGGTGGCGCCTCCACGATGGGCACCCTCTCCGGCGGCGGCAACGTCCGCATCACCATCGGCGAGCGCTGCCTGGTCGGCGCCGAGGCGGGCGTCGGCATCGCGCTCGGCGACGAGTGCGTGGTCGAGGCCGGCCTGTACGTCACCGCGGGCACCCGTGTGACGATGCCCGACGGCCAGATCGTCAAGGCCCGCGAGCTCTCCGGCGCCTCCAACATCCTCTTCCGCCGCAACTCGGTCACCGGCGCGGTCGAGGCCCGGCCGAACAACGCCGTGTGGGGCGGCCTCAACGAGGTCCTGCACAGCCACAACTAGCCCCGCCCGCCCGCGCCGTGTGCCCTCCCGCCGTCCGCGGGAGGGCACACGCGTCACCGGGGCAGGGCCGCGGCGAACTCGGCCAGCGCCGTGAAGTCGTCCTGGCCGAGACCCAGCCGGGGACTGACGTGGCGCAGCAGGGCGGGCGCGGGGTGGCGGGCGGCGACGTACGCGTCGTCGGCCGGGCTCTGTTCGTCGTCCACCCACGCGAAGGGGCGGTCCTGCGCGTACGCGACGATCCGCTCCGTCTTCCAGTGCACCCCGTCGGGCCGCTCGGCGAACAGGGCGCCGGTGAAGTCGACGTACGGGATCTCGGGCAGCCCGATGACGGGACCGATCCAGCGGTTCGCCGCGTCCATCCAGGTGGTCGCCCAGCACAGGTCGTAGTCGAGGGCGAGGAGCGCCCGGCCGTGGTCGGGGTGCAGCCACACCCGCAGCGGCCTGCCCGGCGTCAGGGCCACCCGGATCGTCGTGTAGCCCGCCGGACGGCGCTCCGGCTGGGCCGCGTACGGATTGAGAGGCCCGTCGACGTCGAGGAACAGCAGCGGTCGGCTCACCCCGTCACGGTAAGGGACGCCTGCCGGGACCGGCTCCGAAATTCTTCCCGGGGCCAGGCATAGCGGCGGCCGGGCCCGGGCGTCACAAGGGGCACAGGGGTGGTTCACCGGGGCCGCCGGGGAAGAGAAGGTGACGATGGATGCCGAGGCGCAGGAGAGCTTCCGACAGTTCGTGGCCAACCGGTCGTCGGCTCTGCTGAAGACCGCGGTGCTGCTCAGCGGCGGGGACCGGCACGCGGCCGAGGACCTGTTGCAGAACGCCCTGATCAAGGCCGCGGGACGCTGGCACCAGATCGACGAACCCGAGGCGTACGTACGGCAGATCCTGTACCGGCAGCAGGTGAGCCGGTGGCGGCTGAAGTGGCCGCGACGCGAACTGAGCGTCGCGGAGCCGCCCGAGACCGCGCCCGGCGCGGACCTCTCCTACGCCGCCGAACTGCGCGTCGTGATGCGCGGGGCGCTGGCCCGGCTGACCGCACGGCAGCGCACCGTGCTGGTGCTGCGCTACTTCGAGGACCTGCCCGAGGCCGATGTGGCCCGCGTGCTGGGCTGTTCGGTCGGCACCGTGCGCTCCACGGCCCACCGCTCCCTCGCCCGACTGCGCACGCTCGCGCCGGAACTGGCCGCCCTGAGCTCGGCCGGTTCCGAGCCGCCGTCCCGTGACTACCTGCCCGTGGAGGTCCGTCCATGAACGTCGAGGAACTGGTGCGCGACTCCCTGCGGGAGCAGGCCACCGAACAGCCGCCGGCCGCACCGGGGTTCGCCGACCGGGTGCTCGCGGTCCGTCGGCGCCGCCGCATCCGCAGGCTCGCCTCCGTCGCCACCGCCACGGCGGCCGTGGTCGCGATCGCGGTCGGGGTGCCGCTGCTGGACTCCGGCAAGAGCGATGTGCGGCCGTCCGGGGGCGTGCAGCAGCATTCCGACCAGTCGCCGCCGCGACAGGAGATCGCGGTGGGGCAGACGGCGCTCGCCGCGTACTACACCTGGCGGACCGTGCCGCAGACCGGCGACCGGGGCATCGGCGTACGCACGTACTGGCTGCTCGACCCGGCGACCGGCAGGTATGTGAAGGACTCCCGGTGGGCCTTCGTCGCCGTCGCGCCGGGTCTGCGGACGGCCGCCGTGCTGGAGCAGACCCTGCCCGTCCGCCGGATCGGCCTGCTCGACCTCGCGACGGGGGAGGTCGAGCGGTGGATCCCGGTCGAGCACCGGGTCGGCGCACTCGCCTACTCCTACGACGGGACCAGGCTCCTGGCGACGACGTACGACGAGAACCCCGATGTGCGCGCCAAGGCACAGAACGCCAAGGGCGGCTGGGGCTGGGGATCCGCGTTCGCCCCGTCGAGCCGCACCGGCTTCTACGACCTCGACGTGGCCTCCGGCGAGGGCGCCTGGACCGGGGTCGCGTCCGACCGCAACGACCTCTCGCGCGGGGATTTCTCCTACAGCCGCACCGGCGATGAGGTGTACGCGCGCGTCATCGGCGAACGGGACGGGATGCAGCAGTTCTACGACCTCGACGGCGGCAAGATCGCCGCCCCGGCGGACGAGAGGTACCTGCGCGCGGACGTCGGCGCCCGGCTTTCCCCGAACGGCCGGCTCGCCGCGCTCGGTCTGGCGAAGGAGGTCGCCCCCGGGAAGTCGTACTCCTCGATCCGCGATCCCCGCACCGGCAAGGAGGTCACCAAGGTCCGCGGTAGCGACCTGCTCGCCTGGGCCGACGACCGGCGGCTCATCGCCTGGGAGCGGGTGACCGGCCTGGACGAGCCGTACCGGGCCCGGCTGGTGCTGGTGACGATCGGCAGCGACAGGATCGTGCCGCTGAGCGGGGTCCAGAAGGAGATGTACGACGAGCTGAAGGCGTGGCAGCCCGTCTTCGCCCGCCGCTGATCAGCCCGCGGTGAATTCGTCGTACACCGCGCGCAGTCCGTCGGCCGTCTCCCGGCCGGCGGGCCGCAGTGGCTGCCTGACCGGGCCCGCGGGCAGGCCCAGTGCGCCGAGCAGCGCCTTGGCGGTGACCGAGCCCGGCAGGCCGGCCGCCATCATCGCCTCGACCAGCGGGACGGCCCGGCGCTGGAGCCGGGCCGCCTCCGCCGTGTCGCCCGCGTCGAACGCGTCCAGGATCGCCCGGAACTGACGGGGCGCCGCGTTCGCGACGGTGCTGATGTAGCCGCTCGCGCCGATCGCGCGCAGCGCGAGGACGTACTCGTCGCAGCCCGCGTAGTACGCCAGCTCGGTGCGGGCCAGCACCTTCTGGGTGCCCAGCAGGTCGTACGCGCAGTCCTTGACCGCCACGATCCTCGGGTGCCGGGCGAGCCGGATCATGGTGTCCGGCTCGATGCGGGTGCCGGTGCGTCCCGGGATGTCATAGAGCGCGAGGGGCAGACCGACGGTGTCCGCGATGTCCAGGAAGTGGGCCTCCAGGGCGTCCTGCGGGGGCCTGCTGTAGTAGGGGGAGACCACCAGCAGGCCGTCCGCTCCTGCCTTTTCGGCCTGGAGCGAAAGTTCGACCGTGTGCCGCGTGTCGGCGGTGCCCACCCCCGCCACGAGCGCCGCCCGGTCGCCCACCGCCTCCCGCACCGCCCGCACCAGCGAGGCCTTCTCCGCATCCGTCGTGGTGGGGGACTCCCCGGTGGTGCCGGACAGCACCAGCCCGTCGCAGCCCTCGGTGACCAGCCGGTCGGCGAGCCGCTGGGCACCGTCGAGGTCGAGCGCGCCGCTCTCCGTGAAGGGCGTGATCATGGCGCACAGGGCGCGGCCGAAGGGTGCGGCGTGCGTCGGTGCCGGCGTCGTGGAGTCGGTCTTGTCAGTGGTCATGACGGTAGTCTCGGCATCCTGACCGTGAAGCTCCACTTAATTCTCCTACGAGGTACATGCAATAGACGCTAAGGAGTTTCGTCTCCGTCCGCCGGGCGTGCGCCCGCGAGAAGCGGCGGCCCTGGTGCCAACTCGCCCTGTTGTGGGTCACTATGACCGGGAGGACAGTCGTCGGCAGATCGCGGGAGGCGTCGTGAGGGAGGCGCCGGGACGGGCTCGACCTCGACCACGGTCGAGGTCGAAGGGTGGTAAGTGGACGAGCGAACAGGCCCACGAGGCCTTCGTGAAGACGCACCGTCAGGAGCGCGCCGACGAGATCGACACCGCCGTCGCCGGCATCGAGCGGCTGGGGCCCGGACGTTTCCGGCGCCACCGCAGCGTCGGTCCGGCGGACCGCGGCGGGCGCGTCCCAGGCTGCGTCGTGATCGTCGACGTGGAGTTCGAGAGCCCGGACCCCGGCCGGCAGCGCGCCTGGGCCGACGCCGTCCTCGAAGCGCTGGAGGGCGAGCCGAACCCGCATCCCGGCGGCATCGGCGCCCACTTCCACCTCGGCGCCGACGGCACCCGGGTCCTCGACTACGCCGAGTGGGAGAGCGCCGAGGCGCACCTCGAGGCCCTCGCCGCGCCCGGGGGCGGGATCGGCTCGGCGACGGCCCTGTGGGAGCGGGTCCGGACCTGGCCGGGACTGAAGAGCAGCACGGTCACCCGGTACGAGCGCATCTTCGGGCTCGTACCGGACTGACCCGCGCGCCGCCGGCCCACGGCTCGCCTCGCGGGCACGGCCATCGCCCGACTCACCGAACACTCCATCCGTCTGGACAAAAAAAGTTTTCGGTGAGACGGTGGGGTCATGTTGGACGTGACCGTGATCGAGGACGCAGAGGCAGCCGCCGTCTCGCTGGACCCCGTACGGGCCCGGCTGCTGGCCGAGCTGGCCGCCGGGCCCGCGTCGGCCGCCATGCTGGCCGGCAAGGTCGGACTGCCCCGGCAGAAGGTGAACTACCACCTCAAGGCGCTGGAGCGGCACGGCCTGGTCGAGCTGGCGGGGGAGCGCCGCAAGGGCAACGTCACCGAGCGGCTCATGCGCGCGACCGCCGCCTCGTACGTCATCTCACCGCTCGCCCTGTCCGCCGTGCAGCCCGATCCGGACCGCTTCCGCGACCAGCTGTCCGCCCGCTGGCTGCTCGCCCTCGGCGCCCGGCTGGTCCGGGACGTCGGTTCACTGGTCACCGGTGCGGCGAAGGCCCGCAAACGGCTGGCGACCTACGCGCTGGACGGTGAGGTCCGCTTCGCCTCGGCCGCCGACCGCGCGGCCTTCGTCCAGGAGCTGACGGCCGGTGTGAGCGCCCTGATCCGCAAGTACGACGCTCCCGGCGCCGACGGCGGACGGGACCACCGGATCGTCGTCGCCCTCCATCCGACACTCAAGGACACCGCCGAGACCGGCACCGCCACGACGGACCCCGTGGTGACGGAGAAGGCGGTGACGGACGCGGCCGGCGCGGAGGACGCGATCGCCGAGGCCGCCGACACCGGCCGGCCCACCCCCGAGAACGACCCCGAGACCCACTGAGCAGGAGCCCCCATGTCCAAGGAATTCGAGATCGCCCGCGAGTACGAGGTCGACGCCACGCCCGAGCAGGTGTGGGACGCCCTCACCACCGGAACCGGGGGCTGGCTGTGGCCCATGGAGTTCGACGGCGAGCATCGCGTCGGCCCCTTCGGATCCACCCTCACCAACTGGGACCCGCCGCACCGGCTGACCTCCCGCAGCGAGGACGTGGGGTTCCCCACCCAGAGCCTCAACCAGCTGGACAACACCATCGAGCCGCGCGACGAGGGCCGCCGGGCCTGGGTGCGCTACGTGCACAGCGGGATCTTCACCGACGACTGGGACAACCAGTACGACGGCGCGAGCAAGCACACCGACTTCTATCTGCACACCCTGCGCCAGTACCTCACGCACTTCGCGCCCCGCCCGGTCGCGTTCACGACGCTCAACGGACCCGAGGCCTCGCAGGCGTCCGACGCGTTCACCGCCGTGGGCCGGGCCCTGGGGCTGTCCGACGACACGGCCGAGGGCGCCAAGGTGTCCGCCCGGGGGCCCGGGGGCCGGACCCTGGACGCGGTGGTCGACTACCGCAACCCGTACTTCATCGGGCTGCGGACCGACGACGCCCTCATCCGCTTCTTCGGGCGCAACCACTGGGGCGCGCCGGTCGGCATCAGCGTCCACGACTTCGCGACGGACGCCGACGCCGGGCGCGACGAAGCCGCCTGGCAGGGCTGGCTGAACGGCGTGTTCGGCACCCCGTAGACGCGCCGGGGCCGGCCCCCGTGGGGGCCGGCCCGTGCCGCGGTGTCGCCACCGCGAGCGGACAGAGCAGGAGCCCGGCCCCCCGGACGACGGGGCCGGGCTCCTGCTCGCACCGGGCTACGGCCTGAACCGCAGCACCTGCGGGTCGTGGTCGCTGATCTGGTCGTGGAACTCCGAGTTGACGTGCACGCTGTCGTACTCGAAGTCGCAGTCCCGGCGGATCGAGGGACTGACCAGGATCTGGTCGAGGACCTGGCTGTTGCCCTGGTAGTCGTAGGTGTAACGCTCGCTCTTCGGCAGCGACTTGATCGCCGACCAGAGTTCGCCGTCACCCTCCAGGATCTTCACGGTGTCCGAGAACTCGAAGTCGTTCATGTCGCCGAGGGCGATGACGTCCGCGTTCTTCTGCGCCTTCAGGACCTCGTCCACGAAGGTGTTCACCAGCGTCGCCTGCGCGTGCCGCTGGGTCTCCGAGCTGCGCGTCGGCGGCTGGTACTGCGAGGTCAGACCCTGGTCGCCGCCCTTGGAGTTGAGATGGTTGGCGATCACGAAGACGGTCCTGCCGCGGAAGACGAACTCGCCCGCGAGCGGCTTGCGGCTGCTCTTCCACGCCTCGTCGGCCGGGGCGATACGGCCCGGGGACGCGGTCAGCTGCGCCTTGCCGTGCACCCTGGTGACGCCCACCGCGGTCGTCGAGTCGCCGCCCGCGCGGTCGGTGAAGGACACCCGCTCGGGGTTGAAGAGGAAGACCTGGCGGATGTTGCCGCCGGGCTCGCCGCCGTCCTGGTCGTTGACCGGGTCTATGGAGCGCCAGTCGTACTCGGGGCCGCCCGCCGCGACGATCGCGTCGATCAGCTTGTTCACCGTCTGGTCGGCCGCGACCGTGCCGTCGTCCGTCGCGCCGTTGTTGTCCTGGATCTCCTCCAGGGACACGATGTCGGGCGACCGGAGGTTGTTCACGATCGCGGACGCGTGGGCGGCGAAAGTGGCGTCGCCCGGGTCCAGGTTCTCGACGTTGTACGTCGCGACCGCCAGCTCGCCGCGCGCCTGCTTCTTCGTCGTCTCGCGCTCCAGGCCGCCCTGCTCCAGGGTGCCGAGCTGCCCGGCGACGAGCGTGTAGCCGCCGAACTGGTTGAAGTCGAGCGGGCCCGTGGTGTCACCCGCGAGCTCGTCACCGACATTCGCGACCGGGAAGCCGGCCGTCGGGCCCAGGGACTGGATCTGGATCCGGCCAGTGTTCTGCGAGGTGTACGAGCCGTACACCGAGCCGCCCCGGTGGCTGGCGTGCTCGCGCGGCTTCACCGTGACCCACAGCTCGCTGTACGGGTCGGTGGCGGTGACCACGCGGGCGTCGCTGACCTGGACGTTCATGCCCTCGAGGGACTCATAGTAGTCCAGGGCGTACGTCGCCGGCTCCAGGGGCAGAGCGTTGATCGAACCGCTCGCGGCGGTGTCGCCCGCGGGCGCGTAGGCGTCCGGCACGGACCGGGCGTCGACGACCGTCGCGGCCGGGACGGCGTTGCCGCCGGAGACGACGGTCACCGTCGGCTTGGTGATCTCCGTCAGTGACTGGTTGCCGCTGGAGGCACCGCCCGGGACGTACTCCGAGACCGTGCCCGTCACCGTGACCGAGTCGCCGACCGCGACCTTCGGGGCGGAGCTGGTGAAGACGAACACGCCCTCACTGGTCGCCGGGTCGTCGTCCGGGGTGGGGTCCTGGATCCAGAAGCCCTTGGACGAGCCGTAGGTGCGCACACCGGTGACGATGCCGGCCACATCCGTGACCTTCTGGCCCGCGAGCGGGGAGATCCGGGTGGTTCCCTGGATGTCGTGGATGTGGACGGTGTCCGCGTGAGCGGGCGTGGTGAGCACCACGGCGGAAAGGGTGGAACAGACCGCGGCGACGGTCAGCGCGCCTGTGCGCGCGGTTCTCCTGCTCGGCAAGGGAATCCCTCCGGGGACGTACGTGAGCGCCGGGACGAGGGTGGAGCTGTGGTCGAACGCGTCCTGCGTGCGGGCCGGTGACGCGCGTAGAAGCCGGCGGATCGCTGACCCGTTCGACTTCTACGCGCGTCAATCTCGTGTGTGGCGAGGGGAGTTGTCAAGGTTTCCGTGGTGTACGGGGGTTGTCGGGGACATGAACCAGGCGGCATGGGTGGAAATCCGTCTAGGCTGAGCGGTCGGCACGGATTCCCCGGCGGCCCTCGGATCCTCGCGTCCGGGGACTCCTCCTCGGGTCCGGTGCGGGTACAGGGAGACGCTCCGCGCCCGTTTTCAGGCGCTCTGCGGCTTCTTGTCGCCGCTCGCCACTGTTTTACGATTGCCCTGCTTGTCCTGGTTGTTCGGAGGAGAACCCAGCCGATGTCAGACAGCTCCCCCCTGCCGCCGGTGCGGCTGCACTCCGAAGCGGAGCTGGCGCGGGACGCGCTCGCCACCCCGCTGCTCTCCCGCGCCGCCCGGCTGGCCCGCTGGGCGGGTCCGGACACACGGGTCGGCGCGGGGGGCGAGCTCGTCGAGGAGCAGCTGCCCGAGGCCGCCGCCCACCTCGGGCTCTTTGGGGACGACGCGGCGGCCTTCGCCGCCGTGGCCTGGGGAATGGCCGTGGACACCGGGCTCGTCGAGATCGTGGACGAGGAGGAGGGCACCGTCCGGCCGGGTGAGGACCTCGCCCTTCTCACCTCCGGCGCCCCGCAGGACGTCCTCGGCGTGTGGCTCGCCCTGCTCGACACGGTGCTCGCCGACGCGAGCGTGCCGGACCTCGACGACCTGGTCGACGCGATGGGGGAGAGCGGCGAACTCGACCTCTCCTCGCTGGACTGGGACCCCGAGGCGGAGGCCGAGTTCCTCGAAGGGGTGCTCGGCAACTTGTACCTGCTCACCGTGGGCGACGACGGCTCCGGCGACGGGACGGTGCCGCTGCCCGCGCTCGCCGCGTCGGTGATCGTGCCCGACGGCATGAGCGAGCCCAGCGACGACGTCCTGGAACAGGTGTCGGACGCGATGATGCGGCTCGACGGCCAGTTCCGGCTGCTGGAGCCCGCCGGGCTCGTCGACTTCCAGCCCGTCGACGAGGCCCTCATGGCGGACGCCGAGGACCCGGCCGCCGACGTCGACACGGACGTGTCCCGGTACGGGATGGTCCGGCTGACTCCGCTCGGCCTGTACGGGCTGCGTGCCCGGCTCCTCGAAGCGGGCCTCGACGCTCCCGCGGTGGGCGACCTCGCCGACAAGGGGGCGGACGCGCTGCTGGACGGTACGGCCGTGTTCCCGCCGACGGCGGCGCAGGCCGAGACCGAGCAGTGGCTCGCCCTCCGCGAACCCCTGCCCGCCGCACGCGAGTTGCTCGCCGCTGCCCGCGGGGGCGACGCCGGTGGGCCGCTGCGGCGGCTGCGCTGTCAGCAGGCGCTGTCCCTGGTCGGCCTGGAGGCCGAGCCCGCGCTGCGGGACGTCCTCGACGACGCGGAACTCGGTGGCCTCGCCCGGGTCTGGCTCTCCGAACACGGTGTGCCCGACGTGCCCCCGCCGTCCGAGGCGATGGTCTTCTGGCTCACCGTCGACACGGTGGCGGCCCAGCTCGCCGCCGAGGGCAACTCCGAGGAACTCCAGGCCCTCGTGGAGGGGCTGGCCCAGCAGCACGGCGGCTTCTTCGCCGCGGCGTGGCGGGTCGGCCATCCGGCCACCGCGGACGTCCTGGAGGCCATGGGGCGCCTGCACCCCGACAAGAAGGTCGCCAAGGAGGCCCGCAAGGCCGCTTTCAAGGCACGCTCGCAGCAGCGCGGCTAGCGGAACGCGCGGTACGCCGGGCGCGACCCCGCCGAGGGGGCGCCCGGCGTGGTCGGCGTCGTGCTGCGCCCGGCACGGTCGCCGCTCGGAGGCGCCCGGGGCCGGCGCCGTCGTGGGGTGAACCGGTGCCCCGCGGCGCCGTCGCCACGTGTGAGTTCCCCGTGGACGCGATCCGGTGCGGCCGGAGGCCGTGTGGGGGCCCAGTGGCCGGTCGTCCCGGAGCGGAGAAGCGGGACTCCAGGGGCGGCGGTCGTCCCCGGTGACGTCCCGTGCCCGTGGAGTGGCCGGCCGGCGCGATCGGGTGCCCGGTGAGGGGACGAGAGGGGGCGGCGTGCGTCCGGGGTCCTGGTGGATTCATGGAAGGGGGACCGGTGAAGTCGGCCGGTGTTCAACTCCCGTTCAGTCGCGGGCGGGAGCGTGTGGCCGCAACCGAGGTCGCCACCGCCCCCCACGACAGTCCCCCTCCACCGTCACAGGAGACAACACATGTCGCTCACCCGCAGGGACTTCGCCAGACGATCCGCGATCACCGGTGCCGGAGTCGCACTGGCCGGCAGCGTAGGCGCGCTGGCGACCGCTCCGAACGCCCTCGCCTCCACGGAGACGGACACCGACGGCGCCGGCGAGGCTTCGGGGGCGAAGCACGGCGGCGTCGGCTACGGTCCGCTGCTCCCCGACCCCGACGGCCTGCTCGCCCTGCCCGCCGGGTTCTCATACCGCGTGATCACCTACAGCGGCAGGACCAAGCTGGAGTCGGGCGAGTTCACGCCCTCCAACCACGACGGCACGTCCACCTTCCGCGGTCCGCGCGGCGCCACCCTCCTGGTCAACAACCACGAGCTCAAGGGCCCCCGCGCCGACTGGCCGCACCCCGTTCCGCTCACCGAGGGCCTGGTCTACGACCCCGCGGCGTCCGGCGGCTGCACGGTCGTCGAGGTGCGGCACGACAAGGTCGCCGAGTGGGTCGGCATCGCGGGCACCTCCACCAACTGCGCCGGCGGAAACACCCCTTGGGGAACCTGGCTCACCTGCGAGGAGACCGAGGACAAGGCCGGCCAGAACGGCATGACCAAGGACCACGGGTACGTCTTCGAGGTCGACCCCGTGGACCGCCGCCGCAACCGCGGCCCCCAGCCGATCAAGGCGCTGGGCCGCTACGCCCACGAGGCCGTCGTCGTCGACCCCAAGCGCGGTCGCCTCTACCTCACCGAGGACGCCGCGGGCCCGAACGGCCTCCTCTACCGCTGGACCCCGCCGCAGGGCTTCGAGCACGGCCATGGGCAGCTCGCCACCCTCGCCGACGACGCCGGCTCGCTCCAGGCGTTCAAGTGCTTCGACTCCGGTGGCAAGTTCGTCGACGACCTCTCCCGCGCCACGAAGATCGGCACGGTCTACGGCGTGGACTGGGTGGACGTGCCCGACCGTGACGCGAAGACCACCTCCGTGCGCAAGCAGTTCACCGACGGCCAGGTCACCCGCGCCCGCAAGCTCGAAGGCATGTGGTGGGGCGACGGCGGCGTCTACATCGTCTCCTCCTACGCCCGCGGCGAGAGCCCCGTCCAGCACGACGGCGCCGTCTGGTTCTACGACCCCAAGCGCCGCACCCTGACGCTGAAGGTCCTCATCGGCGTCAACCCCGACCCGTCGGCCGACGGCGCCTTCGACGGCCCCGACAACATCACCGTCTCCCCGTACGGCGGCCTCGTCATCGCCGAGGACGGCGAGGGCGTCCAGCACCTCTTCGGCGCCACGGACAGCGGCCGTACGTACCCGATCGCCCGCAACGAGCTGAACATCGGCAGCGAGGAGGAGCCCGAGTACAGCGAGTTCACCGGCGTCACCTTCTCGCCCGACGGCAGCACCCTCTTCGCCAACATCCAGGACCCGGGCATCATGCTCGCCATCACCGGCCCCTGGAAGCGCCAGAAGCGCGGCTGAACTCCCTCGGACGACAGCGCGCATTAATTCGCTCGCCCGGCCCGCGGCCGCCCTCCTAAAGTGATGCACGTCCAGGTGCGAAGGCAGGACCTACTTCCACTCATAATGGGGCGGCCGCGGGTTCGAGTCCCGCCACCGGTACAACGCGCCGGTGTAGCTCAGGGGTTAGAGCACCTTGTCGGTTCCGCCGACCTCGATCTCTGGACACCACAACTTCATGCACCTCCCGGTGCGCGGGCTGCGGCTACTTCTTCTCTCAAAGGAATCCAGAGCCGCCGCCGACTTGATCTCGGGGGGCGTAGCACAAGGTGGGTGCCCGGTGCGCAGGCAGCGGATACTTCAGGGACCTGGTCAAGGAATTGGTGCGGGTTCGAGTCCCGTCATCGGTTCAGAGCCGGTGTGGCGGAAATGGCAGACGCGCCAGGTTATAGCCCGTCGCCGATATCGACCTCGGTCACCTTCCTTTTGTTGCGCCTCCCTCCGAAACAGCCACGAATTCGGGGGAATTCATCATGACGCGATTCAATCGCAAGGGCGTGCGGGCGCAGCCCGTCTCGCGGGTCACCTCCACGGGCCGCGTGCTGCGTACGTACGAGGGCGGCCGGGGCCGCGAGCGTGACGCGCGCTCCGAGCTCTTTCTGCTGGCGGTGTCCCACTTCGCCGCGGACACCTTCTACGAGCGGGCCGAGGACCGCGACGACCGTTTCGCACGGCTCGTGCGGCAGCTCGCCGTGGAGGACCCGGCCTGGACCGCCGGTCTGCTCGGCTGGCTGCGCGGCGAGGGCAACCTGCGGACCGCCTCGATCGTGGGCGCCGCCGAGTACGTGAAGGCACGGCTGGACGCGAGCGCCACCGACGGCCCCTCGAACCGCCAGGTCGTGGCCTCCGTGCTGCGCCGGCCGGACGAGCCGGGCGAGCTGCTCGCCTACTGGACCGCCATGTACGGCCGCAACGTGCCCAAGCCCGTGAAGCGCGGCGTCGCCGACGCCGTACGCCGTCTCTACAGCGGAAAGTCGCTGCTGAAGTACGACACGGCGTCCAAGGGCTACCGCTTCGGCGACATCCTCAACCTGGTGCACGCGGCGCCGGACCCGGACAAGCCGTGGCAGGGCGAGCTGTTCCGCTACGCGCTGGACCGGCGGCACAACCCGGACGTGGCGGTGCCGCCCGCGTCGGACCGTGTGCTGACCGCACACCGCGAGCTGATGACGCTGCCCGTCGCCGAGCGGCGTGCCGTCGTGACGGCGCCCGACGGAGCCCAGCGGCTCGCGGCCGCCGGCATCACGTGGGAGGCGCTGGCCGGCTGGCTCCAGGGGCCGATGGACAAGGTGGCCTGGGAGGCCGTGATCCCGTCCATGGGTGTGATGGCGCTGGTGCGCAACCTGCGCAACTTCGACGAGGCCGGTGTGTCCGACGAGGTCGCCGAGCAGGTCGCCGCGCGGATCAGCGACCCGGCGGAGGTGGCGCGTTCGCGGCAGTTCCCGTTCCGCTACCTCGCCGCGTACCGGCACGCGCCCTCGCTGCGCTGGTCGTACCCGCTGGAGCGGGCGCTCGGTCACTCGCTGGCGAACGTGCCCGCGCTGCCGGGCCGGACGCTGGTGCTCGTGGACCGCTCGGGGTCGATGTTCTACTCGCAGATGTCCGACCGCTCGCGGCTCAACCGGGCCGACGCGGCGGCGATCTTCGGAACGGCGCTCGCGCTGCGGGCGGCCGACGCGGATCTGGTCGAGTTCGGCACCACGAGCAGCCGGGTGAAGTACCGCAGGGGCGACTCGGTGCTCAAGGTGCTGGAGCGTTTCGGCAGCCTCGGCGGCACCGAAACGAGCGAGGCGGTGCGCAAGCACTACAGGAAGCACGACCGGGTCCTGATCGTCACCGACGAGCAGGCCGCGTACAGCCACTCCGGCGACCCGACCGAGCAGGTCCCCGCCGACGTGCCGGTCTACACCTGGAACCTCGCCGGATACCGGGCGGGTCACGGCCCCTCCGGGCGCCCCGGCCGGCACACCTTCGGAGGCCTGTCGGACGCGGCCTTCCGGATGGTGCCGCTGCTGGAGAGCGCCCGGGACGCCGACTGGCCGTGGGCGGTGTGACGGCCGGGGGGCCTGCCGCGGAGCAGGAGCGGGAGCCGGGAACCTTCTTCGACACCGTGGTGGTGTGCTCGGTGACCGGGTCGACCCGGGCGGGCATGGTCGCCGGGGTCGCCGCCCTGGAGGAGGCGGGCGGAAGGCCGCGGGCGTCCTCGGGATCGACGCGTCGGCGGAGCCCGCCCGCACCCGGGAACAGATCGCGAGGCTCGCACGCGACACCGCCCGGCTCATCGGCGTACGGAGGGAACCCGACGAGGCGGACGTCGAGCTCGACGAGCGTCACCACGCGGGCACGTACGGGATCCCCGACGAGACGACGCTGGAGGCGATGCGGCTCGCCGCGCGGACCGAGGGCATGGTCACCGACCCCGTCCACGAGGGGAAGTCGATGGCCGGGATGATCGACCTCGTCGCGCGCGGCGAGCTGGGCCGGGACTCCACCGTGCTCTACGCCCACCTCGGCGGGCAGCCGGCCCTGAACGCGTACAGCGCGCTCTTCTAGCCGGCCCGCCGCCGTCCCTTGATCACGATCGCCGACACCAGCAGCGCGGCCAGCGCGATCAGCGATCCGATGCCGAACGCGCGGGCCGCGCCCGCGGTGAGGATCTCGGCCGGGGAGCCGGTCGTGTGCCGGGTCGCCGTGCCGAACACCGTGACCAGGACGGAGAGCCCGAGGGTGCCGCCGAGCCACTGAAGGGTCTGGAGCAGGCCGGAGGCGGCACCCGCCTCGCGGGGCTCGACGCGCGCGAGGATGGTCGCGTTCAGGGGCATGAAGCTCAGGCCGACACCCACGCCGAGCAGCAGCAGCGGGCCGAGCAGCCCCGCCAGGTAGCCGTCGCCCGGTGCCAGCCGCCACAGCCAGGCGCCCGCGGCGACGAGCAGGGCCATGCCGGTGAGCAGCACCGGCTTGGCGCCGAGGCGCTGGAGCAGCCGTGGCACGCACCGCACGGTCGTGAACATCGCCAGTGTCATGGGCAGGAAGGCGAAACCCGCGCGCAGCGGGCTGTACTCCAGCACCCGCTGGCTGAACAGGGTGAGGAAGTAGAACGCGCCGAACATGCCCGCGGGCAGCAGCAGGACGCCCGCGTAGCCGCCCGCCCGGTCGCGGTCGGCGAACAGGCGCAGCGGCATGATGGGCTGCTGCGCGCGCGCCTCGATCAGGGTGAAGCCCGCGAGCAGGGCCGCCGCGACGCCGAAGCCGAGCTGTGCCTGCGCGTCGCCCCAGCCCTGGTCCGACACCCGGATGAACGCGTAGACGAGGGAGGTCGTCCCGGCCGTGCCGGTGAGCGCTCCCGCCGCGTCGAACCGGCCCGCGTGGCGGGGGGTCTCGGCCGCGAAGCGGGGGAGGGCGAGGGCCACCGTGAGGCCGATGGGCACATTGATGAGCAGGGCCCAGCGCCAGGAGGCCCAGGAGGTGAGCATGCCGCCGAGGACCAGCCCGACCGAGGCGCCGATGCCCGCCATGGAGGAGTAGACGCCGAGGGCGTGGTGGCGGCGGGGGCCGTCCGGGAAGTTCGTGGTGATCAGGGCGAGGGTGCTCGGAGCGATGAGGGCGGCGCCGACGCCCTGGAGCGCGCGGGCGGCGAGCAGCCAGCCGCTCTCGGCGGCGAGTCCGCCGAGCAGGGAGGAGGCGGCGAAGAGGAGCACGCCGGTGGTGAGTGTGCGGCGGCGTCCCGCGATGTCGCCGACCCGGCCGCCGAGGAGGAGCAGACCGCCGAAGGCGAGGGTGTAGGCGTTCAGGACCCAGGACAGGCCGGTCGGGGTGAAGCGCAGGTCCGTCTGGATGTCGGGCAGGGCGACGTTGACGACGGTGGAGTCGACGCCGACCATCAGATACGCGGTGACGATGACGAGCAGGGCGGGGCCGAGCCCGGCGGTTCCGGATGACGCGGAGGGTGCGTCGGCAGTGGTGGACGGTGCGGACGGGGTGGACATGGGATGCTCCCTGTCTCTTGTCCCCGACGGATGCGTGCGGGCAGCACCGACCGCCCGCGAAGGTAAGCGGGGACTATCTCCGTTTAGTCCTCGTTAAGATACGGAGACAGTCCCCGGTTGGCAAGGAGTATCTGAATGGCGCAGGTCAAGCCGATGCGGGCGGACGCGCGGCGGAACTACGAGCGACTCCTGAAGGAGGCCGCGCTCGCCTTCGCCGAGCACGGGGAGGGCGCGTCCCTCGACGACATCGCCAAACGCGCCGGCGTCGGGTCCGGGACGCTGTACCGGCACTTCCCCAACCGGCAGGCGCTGTTGGAGGCCGTGTACGTCGACCGCATCGAGGAGATCGCGGCCCGCGCCGACGCTCTCGCCGCCGAACTCCCGCCCGGCGCGGCGCTGGTGGAGTGGCTGAACGAACTGAGCGACGGCATGATCCAGGTCCGCGGCCTCAAGGCGCTCCTGGGATCGGCGGTCACCGACGGCAGCTCCGCCGTGGTCACGGCCTGCGGCAACTCGGTGAAAGGGGCCGCGGCCCGTCTGGTCGGCGCGGCCCAGCGGGAGGGCACCCTGCGCGCGGACGTGGAGCCGATCGACATCCTGCGCCTGGCCCACGGCGTGGCCACGGCGTCGGAGCTGGCGAACGGCGAGGGCAAGCACATCCGGCGCTATCTGTCCCTGCTGACGGAGGGCCTGCGTCCCTGACGGAGGCCCTGCGTCCCTGGAGGGGGCGGGCGGCACCGGCTCACGGCCGGGGCGAGCAGAACACATGGCACGGCGGTGGCGACCTGACGTCACCACCGCCGTCCGCGACGTGTGCCGGACCCGGCCCCCGTGCGCCGTCCCCGGGGGCGGGTCCGGCGGGGGTCAGAGCGCCTGGGCCGCCGGCTTCACCATGCCGCGGACCGTGCGGGACTTGACGAAGTCGCCCATGGCCGTCATCTCCCACTCGCCGGAGAACTGCTTGATCAGCTTGGCCATCATGACGCCGGTCTGGGCCTCGGCGTTGGTGAGGTCGAAGCGGACCAGCTCCTCGCCGGTGGCGGCGTCGAGGAGACGGCAGTAGGCCTTGGCGACCTCGGTGAACTTCTGGCCGGAGAAGGAGTTCACCGTGAAGACCAGGCCGGTGACCTCCTGGGGCAGGCGGCCGAGGTCCACGACGATCACCTCGTCGTCGCCCCCGCCCTCGCCCGTGAGGTTGTCGCCGGAGTGCTTGATCGCGCCGTTCACGATGGAGAGCTTGCCGAAGTAGCAGCTGTCGATGTGGTTGCGCTGGGGACCGTACGCGATGACCGAGGCGTCCAGGTCGATGTCCTTGCCGCGGTACGCGGGCTCCCAGCCGAGGCCCATCTTCACCTGGGAGAGGAGCGGACGACCGCCCTTGACCAGGGAGACGGTCTGGTTCTTCTGGAGGCTGACCCGGCCCTTGTCGAGGTTGATCTTCCCGGTGCCGGGCGGGGTGGCGGGCGGAGCCGGGGGAGAGGCCGGGCCGGGCGGGACGGCGGCCGTCCGCGGGTCCAGCGGCGAGGCCGGCGGCGTGACGGGCGGCGCGGGCGGCGGGGCGAGGGGCTGCGCGGGGGCCGGTGCCGGCTCCTCCACGGTCACGCCGAAGTCGGTGGCGATGCCCGCCAGGCCGTTCGCATAGCCCTGGCCGACGGCCCGGGCCTTCCAGGCGCCGTTGCGCAGGTAGATCTCGATGACCACCAGGGCCGTCTCCGTGCCCAGACGGGGCGGGGTGAAGGTGGCCAGGACCCCGTTGTCGTCCGCGTTGCGCACGGTGGCGGTGGGCTCGATGCCCTGGAAGGTCTGGCCCGCCGCGTCCGGGCTGGCGGTGACGACGATCTTCTCGATGCCCGGGGGGAGCGCCGTCGTGTCGACCGTGATCGCGTCCGGGGCGGTGCCGCCGCCGGAGCGATAGGTCACACCGGGGCCCGCGGGCTGGTTGTAGAAGATGAAGTCGTCGTCGGAGCGCACCTTGCCGTCGGCGGTGAGCAGCAGGCCCGAAACGTCGAGCCGCACCGGGGCGGTGACGTCCACCGTCACGCGGGAGACGGGGAGAGGGATGTTCGAGCCGGGGGTCATAGCTGTCATGCCGGGGATAACGAGCGGGGCCGCTTTACCGTTCCCTTACCCAAGGAATGATTCCAGTGACCTCGTCGGTCCCGTGAGTCCCGTCGGTCCCGTCCACTCCGTGAGTCCCGTCGGCTCCCACCTGGTCAGTCCTGTCGGGCCCATCCGTCCTGTCAGTCCCTGTCGGTTCCGTCGGTCCCGCCGGCCTCGTCCGAGCGCGTGCGGAGCGGTCCGTTTCCGGCCGCGTCCGTCCACCCCGCTGCGCCTCGCACCGCACGGGTCCGGACCCTTCGTACCGCTCCGGGACCGGACCGCCCGCATCCACCCCAGGGCGGCTACGGAACCACGACGATCTTGCGCCCCACACCCTTCGCGAACTGCTCCAGCGCCTGCGGGTAGCTCGTCAGCGGCAGCCGGTCGCTGATGAACACGTCCGGATCGAGCACCCCCGTGGCGAACAGTTCCGCGGCCCGTTCGAAGCTGTGCAGCACCGCCATCGACCCGGTGACGGTGATCTCCTGGTTGTAGATGCGGTAGGGATCGATGGTGACCCGGGTCGCGTAGTCGGCCACGCCGAACTGGAGGAAGGTGCCCGCCTTCGCCACCCGGTCCAGGCCGTCCTGGATCGCCGCCGCGTTGCCCGTCGCGTCGATCACCACGTCCCAGCCCTGCGGGCGGTCCAGTTCGTCGGCCCCCGCCGCGGCCGCCGACACGCCCAGCTGCCGGGCCGTGGCCAGCCGTTGCGGGTTCACGTCCACCACGTCCACGCTCGCCGCGCCCGTGCGCTTGGCGAGCTCCAGCATCATCAGGCCCATCGTGCCGGAGCCGTAGACGAGCACATGGGCGCCGAGACGGGCGTTCAGCACGTCGTAGCCGCGGACCGCGCAGGAGAGCGGCTCGACCAGGGCGGCGTCCTCGGTGCGGACGTGCCCGGGCAGCTTCACGCAGTTGGCCACGGGTGCCACCGCGTACTGGGCGGCGCCGCCCGCCGTCGTGACGCCGATCGCCGCCCACCGCTCGCACAGGTTGTTGTGGCCCGTGCGGCAGTACCGGCACTCGTAGCAGTACAGGGAGGGGTCCACCGCCACCCGGTCGCCGACCGCGAGCTCCGTGACCCGGTTGCCCACACCGACCACCTCGCCCGCGAATTCGTGGCCGGGCACGATGGGCAGTTCGGGCGCGAACTCGCCCTGGAGGATGTGCAGGTCGGTGCCGCACAGGCCGCAGGCGGCGACCTCGACGACGACCTCGCGGGGGCCTGGCGTCGGGTCCGGGACCTCGGCGACGACGGCCTTGCCCACGGACTCGATGACGGCGGCCTTCATTTCACGGCTCCCAACGACAGGCCCTGGACCAGCTTGTCCTGGGCGGCGAACCCCGCGGCGAGCACCGGCAGGGAGATGACGAGCGACGCGGCGCACACCTTCGCCAGGAACAGCCCCTGGCTGGTGATGAAGCCGGTCAGGAAGACGGGCGCGGTCTGTGCGACAACCCCCGTGAGCACCCGGGCGAAGAGCAGCTCGTTCCAGCTGAAGATGAAGCAGATGAGTGCCGTCGCGGCGATGCCGGGCAGGGCGATCGGGGCGACCACGCGGGCCAGGACCGTCGGCAGCCTGGCGCCGTCGATCTGCGCGGCCTCGATCACCGCGACCGGCACCTCGGCGAGGAAGGACTGCATCATCCACACCGCGATCGGCAGGTTCATGGAGGTGTAGAGGACGACCAGGAGCCAGATGTTGTCCAGCATCCCGGTGTTCTTCGCGAAGAGGTAGATCGGCAGGAGGCCCGCGACCACCGGCAGCATCTTCGTCGACAGGAAGAAGAACAGGACGTCGGTCCACTTCCGCACCGGCCGGATCGACAGCGCGTACGCGGCCGGCAGGGCCAGCAGCAGGACGCAGAGGGTGGAGACCACCGACGCCACCGTGGAGTTGACCAGCGCGGGCCACGGGCTCGCACCGCCTCCGGTGCCGAAGAACTCGCGGTAGCCGTCCAGGGTGAGTGCGGCGCCCAGGGAGGGCGGGTTGGTCGCGGCGTCGGACTCCGAGTGGAAGGACGTCAGGGCCATCCAGGCGATGGGCAGGAAGAAGACGACTCCGGCCAGCCAGGCCACCAGGCCCAGGCCCGCACCCCGGGCGCGGACGGTGCGGCGGGGACCGCGGGTGCGGCGGGATCGTACGGGTACGGCGGTGGCGCTCATGCGCGGGACACCTCCTCGCGGAACAGGGACGACACCACGCGCAGGGCGAAGGTCGCGATGATGATCGAGCCGATGACGACCAGGACGCCCGCGGCCGACGCGAGGCCGTTCTCGTGGGCCTGGTAGAAGCTCTGGTAGACGGTGTAGGGCAGGTTCGCGGTGCCCAGGCCGCCGGAGGTGAGGGTGAAGACCGCGTCGAAGTTCTGGACGATGTAGATCGACCCCAGGAGCGCGCCCAGTTCGAGATAGCGGCGCAGGTGGGGAAGGGTGAGGTGGCGGAAGATCTGCCAGTCGCTCGCGCCGTCCACCCGCGCGGCCTCGATCTGCTGATGGTCGCGGCTCTGCAGCCCGGCCAGCAGGATCAGCATCATGAACGGCGTCCACTGCCAGACCAGGGAGGCCTCGACCGCCGGCAGCGGGTTGTCCGAGATCCAGTCCGGCTGGGGGCCGCCCACGATGTGCAGGAGACCGTTGAGCAGGCCGTACTCGGGGTTGTAGAGCACGTGTTTCCAGAGCAGTGCCGCCGCCACCGGGACCACCAGGAAGGGCGCGATCAACAGGGTGCGGACGATGCCGCGGCCCCGGAACCTGCGGTCCAGGAGCAGGGCGAGGCCGAGGCCCACGACCAGGCTGACCAGCACCACGGTGACGGTCAGCACGATCGTCGTCCAGACCGAGTGCCGCAGGTCGGCGTCGGTCAGGACGTCGGAGTAGTTGCCGAGGCCGGTGAAGTGCCGGGCCTTCGGGTAGAGGGCGTTCCAGTCGAAGAAGGAGATCACCAGCGTGGCCACGAAGGGCAGCTGGGTCACGGCGATCATGAAGATCAGGGCGGGCAGCAGCGGGGCGCGGGTGGCCCAGGCGCGCAGCCGGGAGGACGGCCTGCGCAGGGTGCGTACGGGAGTCGCGGCCACGGGGGCCGTCGTCGTGGCGGTCATCGTCCCTCGTACTCCTTGGAGATCTTCTCGGCGAGCTTCTGGGACTTGCTCAGGGCCGAGTCGACGGACTGGCGTCCGGCGATGGCCGCGCTGATCTCCTGCGAGACCTTGGTGCCGAGGTCGGTGAACTCGGGGATGCCGACGAACTGGATGCCGGGCGCTGGGCGCGGCTGCACCCCGGGGTCGTGCGGCCGGGCCCCTTCGATGGCCTCGCGGGTCATGTCCTGGAAGGCGGCGGCCTCCTTGCGGTAGGCGGCGTTCGTGTAGGTCGAGGCGCGCTTGCCCGCCGGGACGTCGGACCAGCCGGCGGTGTCCCCGACCAGCTGCTCGTACTGCTTGCTGGACGCCCAGGAGATGAACTTCCAGGCCTTGTCCGAGTTGTGGGAGGCCTTCTGCATGCCCCAGGCCCAGGTGTAGAGCCAGCCGGAGGAGTCGGTCTTCTCGACCGGAGCCGGGACGTAGCCGAGCTTGCCCTTGACCGGGGAGTCGGCCGCCTCCAGCAGGCCGGCGGCCGACGTGGCGTCGTACCACATGGCCGTCTTGCCCTGCGTCATGTTGTTGAGGCACTCGGCGAATCCGGACTGGGCCGCGCCGGACTCGCCGTGCTCGCGGACGAGGTCCACATAGAACTTGGTCGCCTTCACGAACTCGGGGGAGTCGAGGCGCGCCTTCCAGTCCTTGTCGAACCAGGTGCCGCCGAAGGTGTTCACGACCGTGGTGAGGGGGGCCATCAGCTCGCCCCAGCCGGGCAGGCCGCGCAGACAGATGCCCTTCATGCCCGACTCCGCGCCGTCGGCCTGTGCGGCCAGTTCGCCCACCTGTTTCCAGGTGGGGTGCGCGGGCATCGTGAGCCCCTTCCTCACGAACACGTCCTTGCGGTACATCAGGAAGGACGACTCGCCGTAGAACGGCTGGCCGTAGAGCCTGCCGTCGTCGGCCGTCAGGGACTGCCGCATCGGCTTCAGGATGTCCTGCTCGTCGTAGGTGCCGTCGTCGCGCACGTACGAGTCCATCTCGTGCAGCCAGCCGTTCCTGGCATAGATCGGTATCTCGTAGTTGCTCAGCGTGGCGACGTCGTACTGGCCCGCCTGGTTGGCGAAGTCCTGGCTGATCTTGTCGCGCACGTCGTTCTCCGGCAGCACGGTGAAGTTCACCTTGATGCCGGTCTCTTCGGTGAAGTGCGCCTTGGTGAGCTTCTGGAGCTCCACCATCTGAGGGTTGTTGACCATCAGGACGTTGATGGAGTCGCCTCCGGAGCCCGCGCCGCCGGCCCCGGTCCAGCAGCCGGAGAGCAGCGGGGTGAGCAGCGTCCCTGCGGCGACCGCGGCGAGCAGCGCGCGCGGCCTCCGTCGGCTCGGGGTTCGCATGGATCACTCCTGGACGTATAGGGAGATAAAGGGCGCGACCGGGCGCGGCGGGCCCCTGGGGAGGGTCGGTTGGGTTTCTGGATGTGGTGAGGGTTAGGGAGGTGAGGGAGAGCGGGTGAGTTGGGTTCTCAGACTCGGATGACCTGGGGGCCTTGCAGGGAGTAGCGGTGCGCCTCGGGCGCCGGGAGCAGCGTGCTGGTGACGATCGCCTCCAGGGCGGTGACGTCGGCGAACCGGCAGAAGCTGACCGCGCCGAACTTGGTGTGCACGCCCGCGAAGACGGTGCGCCGGGAGGCCCGGATCGCCTGGGCCTTGACCTCGCTGACCGCCGGGTCGGGGGTGGTGAGGCCGTGCTCGCGGGAGATGCCGTTCGCGCCGATGTAGGCGAGGTCGATGACGAAGCCGGCGAGCATCTTCGTCGTCCAGTGGTCCACGGTCGCGAGCGTCCCGGGACGGACCCGGCCGCCGAGCAGCAGGACGCTGGTGTGGTCCGCCTCGGCGAGCGCGCCGGCCGTGGCCAGGGACGCGGTGACCACCGTCAGCGGCCGGTCCCTGGGCAGTGCCTCGGCGATGAGCTGCGGGGTGAAGCCCTCGTCGACGAACACGGTCTCGGCGTCCCCGAGCAGCTCGGCCGCCGCGGCCGCGATCCGGCGCTTCTCGGGCACATGGCTCGTGGTGCGGAAGGCGAGCGTGGTCTCGAAGCCGGCGCTCTCCACGGGATAGGCGCCGCCGTGGGTGCGGCGCACCAGACCGTGGTCCTCCAGGGTGCGCAGATCGCGCCGTACGGTCTCCTTGGCGACGCCCAGTTCGGCGGCGAGTGCGGTGACGTCGACCGAGCCCGCACGGCGTGCGGCCCGGACGATCTGGCGCTGCCGTTCCTCCGCCGTCATCGCCGTCATGGCCGTCACCCGCTCTCTCGCGCACCGTCGCACACTGCCCGTTCGGGCCCGGTGGGCCCTTGAGGCAAGTTCTACAGCGGGTTCTCGCCACTGACCAGGCTTGTTGCGTGCCCGATGATGCCCGGTCGTGCCCGTTTCGCGTGACGGCTGCCCGCGGCGGACCTGGTGCGGAGCGGGGGCGGAGGGGGGAACGGGCAGGGTGCGTGCCCGAACGCGGGAGCGGGCGGGCCCGTTCGGTGCCCGCCCGCTCCCGGGTCGTCGTCCTGTGCCGCTGTGCCGGGCCGCCGTCAGTGCGGCCAGATCGGCGGGCGGGTGGTGAAGTGGCCGCCCAGGTGGGCGTGGTCCGGGTTGTCCGGATCGAGCTCGCCCTGCTCGGCGATCAGCTTCTCCGCGTACCGTTCGGAGTCGTCCCGCGGCTCGTAGCCCAGTGCCCGCGCGGTCGACAGGTCCCACCACAGGCGGGTGTTGGCGGACGAGCCGTAGACGACGGTGTGCCGTACGTCCTCGGCGGTCAGTGCCGCGTGGAAGAGGCGGGCCCCGTCCTCGGGACTCATCCAGACGGAGAGCATGCGCACGCTCGTCGGCTCGGCGAAGCAGGAGCCGATCCGCACCGAGACGGTCTCCAGACCGTGCCTGTCCCAGTAGAGCTGCGCGAGGTCCTCGCCGAACGACTTGGACAGTCCGTAGAAGGTGTCGGGGCGGCGCGGGGTGTCGATCGGGATGAGCGGGTCCTCGCCCTGCGGGCGCGGGGTGAATCCCACCGCGTGGTTGGAGGAGGCGAACACGATCCGGCGTACGCCCTCCTCGCGCGCCGCTTCGTACAGGTTGTACGTCCCCTCGATGTTCGCCTTGAGGATCTTGTCGAAGGAGGCTTCCAGGGAGATGCCCGCGAGGTGGATGATCGCGTCGACGCCCCGGACCGCCTCGCGCAGCGCCGCTCGGTCGGAGAGGTCCGCGGTGATCGCGTCGGGTTCGCCCTCGACGGGCAGCAGGTCGAGGAGGCGCAGCTCGTAGCCGTAGTCCGGCAGCAGTCCCCGCATCAGGGTGCCGAGTCCGCCGGCGGCGCCGGTGAGCAGAACGGTGCGGGGAGCGGGCATGCGGGTGTCTCCTCGGTGCGGGGCGATGTGCCACGGCGGGCGGCCGTATCCATGTACGACATTCACATCCATGGACACGCTAGGGAGCGCCGACCTGCTCCGTCAAGTGTCGCGCGGAGGTGGTGAATCCGCTGCGGTGTTGCGGGTTTGCGCGCTTGACCCGTCCTGAGGTCGCGAATTAGCGTGGGCGTGTTCAGAAATATAGACGTGGATCAGAAACGTGCACCGGTGAGCACTTGTCTAGGGAGAGCCCGTGACCTCAGCCCCTCTCGCCGCTCGACTGAGTATCCCGAGCGGGCCGTTGTTCTTCCCCGTCACCGCGTACGGCCCCGACGGCTCCGTCGACCTCGACGTCTACCGCGAACACGTGCGGCGCGGTGTCGAGGCCGGAGCGGCGGCCGTCTTCGCCTGCTGCGGCACGGGTGAGTTCCACGCGCTCACGCCGGAGGAGTTCGAGGCGTGCGTGCGGGCGGCGGTGGAAGCGGCCGCGGGACGCGTGCCCGTCGTCGCGGGCGCCGGATACGGGACCGCGCTGGCCGTCCGCTACGCGCGCCTGGCGGAGGCCGCCGGGGCCGACGGGCTGCTCGCCATGCCGCCGTACCTCGTCGTGGCCGGCCAGGAGGGACTGCTGCGGCACTACCGGGAGATCGCCGCCGCCACCTCGCTCGACATCGTCGTCTACCAGCGCGACAACGCCGTCTTCACGCCGGAGACCGTGGTCGAACTGGCCCGCACGGACGGCATCGTCGGCTTCAAGGACGGGCTCGGCGACCTCGACCTGATGCAGCGCATCGTGAGTGCCGTGCGCAGTGAGGCCCCGGGGAACTTCCTGTACTTCAACGGACTGCCGACCGCGGAGCTGACCGGGCTCGCCTACCGGGGCGTCGGCATCACGCTCTACTCGTCCGCGGTGTTCTGCTTCGCCCCCGAGATCGCGCAGGCCTTCCACCGCGCGCTGAACACCGGGGACGACGAGACGGCGAACCGGCTGCTCGACGGCTTCTACCGCCCCTTCGTCGACCTGCGGGCCCTGGGCCGCGGCTACGCCGTCGCGCTCGTCAAGGCGGGCGTACGGCTGCGGGGCCTGGACGTGGGCGAGGTGCGGCCGCCCCTGCACGAACCGGCCGAGGACCACGTCAAGCAACTGGCACAGCTGATCGAACGCGGCCACGCGCTGCTGGAGGAGGGCCTGTGAAGACGTCCGCGTTCCTCTACCCGTGGGACGTCAACGGAGACCCGGAGGCCGCCGCGCGCACGGCCGGACTCGGCGTCCGGCAGGTCACGCTCGCCTCCGCCTACCACTCCACGCGGGCCCTGACGCCCCGGCATCCCCGGCACCGCGTCGTCACCGCCTCGCACGCGGCCGTGCTGTACCCGGCGGACGATGCGCGCTGGCAGGGGCGCATCCCGCGGCCGTACGCGGCCGGCGACTGGGCGCCCGGGGACGCGTTCGGGGCGGCTGCCGCCGAGCTCGCCGGAGCCGGCCTGGAGGTCCACACATGGGTGGTCCTCGCGCACAACTCCCGCATGGGAGCGGACCATCCGTCGACGTCCGTGGTCAACGCGTACGGCGACCGCTACCCCTGGGCACCGTGTATCGCGCAGCCCGCGACGCGGGCCTACCTCGTCGACCTCGCCGCGGAGGCCGCCGTGCGCCCCGGAGCGCAGGGTACGGAGCTGGAGTCGCTCGGCTGGTACGGGCTGGCCCACCTGCACGCACACGACAAGATCGGCGGGGTGGCGCTCGGCGACGCCGGCCAGTACCTCATGTCGCTGTGCTTCTGCCCGGCATGCCTCGACGGCTACGCCGGACGGGGCCTCGACGCACGGCGGCTTGCGACCGCCGTACGGGAGGCGCTGGACGCGGTGTGGCGCGGCGCGCCGCCGGACGGTGGCTGGGCCGGGGTCGAGAAGCTGCTCGGAGCGGAGGCGGCGGCGGGCACGCGCGCGTGGCGTGACGCGGTCGCCGGGGAACTCCAGGAGGCGGCGGTCGCGGCGGTGCGGGCCGCGGCGCCGGACGGGTTCCAGGTGCTGTTGCACGCGGATCCGGTGTCCTACCACTGCGGCGCGAACGCCGGTGTCGATCCCGCACGCGTGCTGTCCGTGGCGGACGGGGTGGTCGTCCCGTGCACCGGCGGCGCGGGGCTGCTCACCCCCTTCGCCGAGGCCCGCCCGGCCGGCCGGGAGAGCGTGCTGGCCGCCAACTTCACCGTCGTGTCGGGGATGGGCGGACACCCGGCGACGCTCGCGGCGGACGCGGAGCGGGCGGCGGCGCTGGGCGCGACCGAACTCCGCCTCTACCACGCCGGGCTGGCGTCGGACGCGGACCTGGCCGCGGTACGGGAGGCCCTGGCGGGGCTGATCTAGCGGCCGGCGCCGCAGGCATCCGGCGTTCGAGGGCGAGGCCGCCCGGGCAGCCGGAGCGGGGGCTGTGGGGTTGGCAGCCCCCGGGGTGACGGGGCGGGCAGGGGGCGAGCCACCCGGTCCTACCCCGGCACCGACGCCCCGGACCTGCGCAGCAACGGCCCCACCGTGACCAGACGGGCGACCCCCAGCGCCACCAGCAGCACCCGATGGCCGACCAGCTCGACCAGCCCCGCACCGACGGCCAGCCCCACGGCGTTGGGCGCGTACAGCAGTGTGCCCGCCGTCGCGGTGACACGGCCGAGCAGATGACCGGGAGTCTCCCGCTGGATGGCGGTGTACGCCGCGACCAGGACGCACGGCAGTCCGACACCGACGGCGACGCACGAGCCGAGCACCACGGCGTCGGAGGGGACCGCGCGCAGCGCGACCGCGACGGCGGTGAGCGCGATCCCGTACCCGGCGAACCGCCGTTCGCCCAGACGGCGCAGGAGCGGTCCGGAGGCCGGCCCGACGGCGACGGACCCGACGCCCTGGGCGACGTACAGCACACCCACGTACGCGGGGGAGTGCCCCAGCCCTTCGGCCACGGCGTAGACCGTCGCGCCGTTCAGCCCCGCGAAGAGCATGGTCGTGCCCCCGGCCAGGACCAGGGTCCGCAGGTCGCCGTGGCGCCACAGGGCACGCGCGCCCATCGCGGTGCGGGCCGGCCACCCCTCCGTCGTCCCCCTGGGCGGCGGGGTCTCACGGACGCGCAGCAGCGCGAACACGCCGGCCGCCGCGGCGAACGTCACCGCGTCCAGCAGCGCGACCGGCGCGCCCCCGTACGCCGCGTACAGGCCGGCCCCGGTGAGCGGGGCGACCAGCTTCGTGCCCTCGTTGACCGCCATGCGCAGACCGTTGAAGTCGCCGAGGAGCGGGGTGCCGACCGCGGAGGCGAGCAGGGCGGACTCGGCCGCGTCCTGCACGACCCCCGTCGCGCCGTAGACCAGGAGCACCGCGAACAGGACCCACAGGCGGTCCGGCGCGTCCACGGTGAGCAGCAGGGGCAGCAGCGCGGCGAGGGCCAGGTTCGAGGTGATCAGGAGCGGTCCGCGGCGGGCGCGGTCCGCAAGGGTGCCGAGCGCGGGACCGATCAGCGTCGGGGCCCACAGCGTGAAGACGCACAGGGCCGCCAGGCCGTCCGAGCCGGTCAGGTCCTTGACCCAGATGCCGCAGACCAGCCACATCGCCGACGATCCGAAACCGGAGATCACCGCTCCGGTGAGGTACAGCGCCGCGTTGCGGTCGCTCAGCACTCGGGTCACTGTCCATGTCATGGTCGGTGATCGTGGTTCTAAGGCGGCTGCCCGGGGATCGGGCGATCGCCCTAGGGTCCGGCCTGCGCGGGCCGGGCCGGCGGGCGGCCGATGAGTTTCGGGCGCGACTCCGGTCCACCCGTCAGTGGACACGAATGCTGAGGAGAAGTGGATGAGCGTCGAGATGTTCGACCTCGGGCCGCAGGCCCTGATCGTGGCGCGGCTCGCGGAGGGCGTGATGGACGGGCAGCTCGACAACGAGACGCCCTGTCCGCGATACCCGGTGCACACCATGCTGGGACATCTGGCCGGACTGTCCGTGGCCTTCCGCGACGCGGGCCGCAAGGACCTGGGTCCCACGACGGACACCAGCCCCGACACCTCGCTGCCGGACATCGCGGCCGGCTGGCGGGAGACCCTGCCGAAGGCGCTCGACGAGCTGGCCGAGGCGTGGCGGGACCCGGCGGCCTGGACGGGCGAGACCCGGGCGGGCGGAGTGCCGCTGCCGGGCGCGGTGGCCGCCGCCGTCGCCGCCGACGAACTGGTGGTGCACGGCTGGGACCTCGCCCGCGCCACCGGCCAGGCGTACGAGCCGGACCCCGTCGCCCTCCAGGCGTCGTACGGGTTCCTCGCCGCCGCTGCCGAGGATCCGAGCAGGGGCGGGGGCATCTTCGGTCCCGTGGTGCCGGTGCCCGACGACGCGCCGCTCCTCGACCGGGTGCTCGGGCTGAGCGGCCGCGACCCCGGCTGGAAGGCGTAGCACGCCCACGTGCGGCGGGCCCGGTGGAAATGCCGGGCCCCGAAACGCGGCCCGCGCGTACGCTCCCCGCATGGCCATCGCTCTCACGGTTCTCGGCACCGCCTCTCCGCACCCGCAGCCCGGCCGTCCCTGTTCCGGCCATCTGCTGCGGGGCGGGGGCGCCGAGGTGTGGGTCGACGCGGGGACCGGGACCTTCGCCGCGTTGCAGGAGCACACGGATCCCACGCGGCTGGACGCGATATGGGTCTCGCATCTGCACGCCGATCACTACGCCGACCTGACGGCCGCGCTGTACGGGTTCGCCCACGGAGGGCTCACCCTTCCCGCGCCCCTGCCCGTGTACGGGCCCCCGGAGCTCGCACGGCGGCTCGCCGGCTTCTTCGGGCAGCCCGATACCGGCTTCATGGCCGGGGTGTTCGACTTCAGGCCCCTGTACGACGGTCACGAGGAGCGCGTGGGCGAACTGGTGCTGCGGACCAGGGCCGTCGTGCACGACGTCGAGGCCTACGGGCTGCGGGCCGAGTGCGGCGGCAGTGTCCTCGCCTATTCCGGAGACAGCGGGCCGTGCCCAGCGCTCGACGAACTCGCCTCCGGGGCGGACCTGTTCCTGTGCGAGGCGGACGTCGACCGGCATGGCGAAAGCGAACGCCCGGTGCACCTCACGCCGGAGGACGCCGGCGCGGTCGCCCGACGGGCCGGGGTCGGCGAGTTGCTGGTCACCCACGTGGGGCCGACGCTGACGCCGCAGACGGCGACGGCGCGCGCGGCGGACGCCTTCGGCGGCCGGACCGCGACCGCCCGCGAGGGCGGCACCCGAGCCTTCTGACCGCGCACCGGCCGCTCCCGCCTCGGGGCGCACCCCTGAACAGCCCGTGCGTACCGGTGAGTTCGGTGGGGGCGCACCCCTGAACAGCCCGTGCGCGCCGGTGAGTCCGGTGGCGGTGCGTGCACCTGAACAGCCCGTGTGTACCGGTGAGTTCGGTGGGGGCATGCGCCTGGACAGCCCGTGTGTACCGGCGAGTCCGGCCGGATGTGCACCCGAATACCTCCTGCGCAGCGGCGTGTCCGGCCCGGACGCGCACTCCTGAACAGCTCGTGCGCCACGCACCCCGACTCGCCGGGCACCGCCCCCATGGCCGCCGGTCACCCCGACTTCTTTTGTCCGAAGCGTTGACGAAACACGGCACCGCTCTTACCTTCATCGCGTCGTACTTCGTACGTCATATATGAGACGCGATACGCGAGATCCGATACACGCGATCCGACACGTGAGATCCGAGAGGCGCGCATGACCTCTGTGCCCACCCCGATACCGTCCCGCACGCAATTCGTGCTGGAGGGGATCAAACATCGCATCCTCACCGGGCAGTTGACGCCCGGACAGGCTCTGGTCGAGACCGATCTCGCCGCGCAGTTCGGGGTGTCGAAGACACCGGTGCGTGAGGCGCTCAAGACGCTGGCCGGTACCGGTCTTGTCGTGATGAGCCAGTACAAGGGCGTCACGGTGCGCATGGTGGATGCGGACATGGCGCGCGAGGTGTACGACGTGCGGTTGCTCCTCGAACCGGAGGCGCTGCGCCGGGCGGTGCGCCGCGGGGCCTCCCTCGACGCCGCGCGGGACGCGCTGACCCGCGCCGACGAGGCCGCCGACACCGCGGAACGCTCGCTCGCCAACCGGGAGTTCCATCGCGCCCTGTACGTGCCCTGCGGCAATCCGCTGCTCGGCCGGATGCTCGACGAGGTGCGCGACCAGGCAGCCCTGGTCTCCACGGTCGCCTGGGCCGCGAACCCGTCCTGGGAGCGCGAGGCCGGCGAGCACCGGGAGATCCTGCGGCTCGCCCTCGACGGTGACGCCGACGGCGCGGCGGGGGCGCTGCACGCCCACATCGCGTCGTTCGTGCAACGGGCCTTCCCCCAGGGCCAGGAAGAGGATGGACAGGAATGACTGCGACGTACGAGACCCAGCGGGCGGCGCTCGCCGAGGTCGTGGCGATCCCCGTGACCCCGTTCGCCGAGGACGGCACGATCGACCGCGACACTCACCGGGCCCTGCTGCGCCGACTGCTCGACGGCGGAGTCAGAACCCTGACACCGAACGGCAACACGGGGGAGTTCTACGCGCTGACGCCCGAGGAGCGGCAACTCGTCACCGAGCTGACCGTCGAGGAGGCGGGGGACCGGGCCACCGTCCTCGTCGGCGTCGGACACGACGTGCCCACCGCGATCGCCTCGGCGCGGCACGCACGGGAGCTCGGCGCCCAGATGGTGATGGTCCATCAGCCGGTGCACCCGTACGTCTCGGAGGGCGGCTGGGTCGACTACCACCGGGCCATCGCCGAGGCCGTGCCCGAGCTGGGCGTCGTCCCCTACCTCCGCAACCCGCTGCTGGAGGGCGCGCGCCTGGCCGAACTCGCCGACGTCTGCCCGAACGTCGTCGGGGTGAAGTACGCCGTGCCGGACGCCGCGCGCTTCGCCGCCTTCGCGCGGGACGCCGGACTCGAACGCTTCGTCTGGGTGGCCGGACTCGCCGAGCCCTACGCGCCCTCGTACTTCTCTGCCGGTGCCACCGGCTTCACCTCGGGGCTCGTCAACGTCGCCCCGGCGGTCTCCCTGAACATGATCGAGGCGCTTCGGTCCGGGGACTATCCGGCCGCCATGAAGGTCTGGGAACAGATCCGCCGCTTCGAGGAGCTGCGCGCGGCCAACGGCTCGGCGAACAACGTCACCGTGGTCAAGGAGGCGCTGGCCTCGCTCGGCCTGTGCCGTCGTGACGTCCGCCCGCCGAGCGAGCCGCTGTCCGGACCCGAGCGCGCGGAAGTGGCGGCCATCGCCGCGAGGTGGTCCATATGAAGCGCCAGGAAGACCTCAGAAGCCACCAGTGGTACGGCACGGACGGGCTCCGCTCGTTCAGCCACCGGGCCCGGACGCGGCAGCTCGGCTATCTGCCCGAGGAGCACCTCGGCAAGCCGGTCGTCGCGATCCTCAACACCTGGAGCGACATCAACCCCTGCCACGTGCACCTGCGTGACCGCGCGCAGGCCGTGAAGCGCGGAGTGTGGCAGGCCGGCGGGTTCCCGCTCGAATTCCCGGTGTCGACGCTCAGCGAGACCTTCCAGAAGCCGACCCCGATGCTCTACCGCAACATGCTCGCGATGGAGACCGAGGAGCTGCTGCGGTCGTACCCGGTCGACGGCGCGGTACTGATGGGAGGCTGCGACAAATCGACCCCCGCCCTGCTGATGGGCGCGGCATCCGTCGACCTGCCGACCGTGTTCGTGCCCGCCGGGCCGATGCTCCCCGGGCACTGGCGCGACGAGGTCCTCGGGTCCGGCACGGACATGTGGAAGTACTGGGACGACAAGCGTGCCGGGCTCATCGGGGACTGCGAGATGAGCGAACTGGAGAGCGGGCTCGCCAGGTCGCCGGGGCACTGCATGACCATGGGGACGGCGTCCACGCTCACTGCTGCCGCCGAGGCCCTCGGCGTCACCGTGCCCGGTGCGTCGAGCATCCCAGCCGTCGACTCCGGACACGACCGGATGGCCGCCGCGTCCGGGCTCAGGATCGTCGAACTCGTCCGCAAGGACCGCAAGTTGTCCGACATCCTGACGGCCGAAGCCTTTGCGGACGCGGTGAGCACCGTCCTCGGACTCGGCGGCTCCACCAACGCCGTGATCCATCTGATCGCCATGGCCGGACGGGCCGGGGTTCCCCTCACTCTCGACGACTTCGACCGCATCGCGCGGAGCGTACCGGTGCTCGCCGACGTCCGGCCCGGCGGACGGAAGTACCTGATGGAGGACTTCCACTTCGCCGGCGGCCTGCCCGGGTTCCTGTCACGGATCACCGACCTGCTGCACCTCGACCGGCCGACCGTGTCGTACGACAGCATGCGCGAACAGCTCGACGGCGCACGCGTGCACAACGACGACGTCATCCGCACCCGCGACAACCCGGTCGCGTCGGAGGGCGGGGTCGCCGTCCTGCGCGGCAACCTCTGCCCCGACGGCGCCGTCATCAAGCACATCGCCGCCGAACCGCACCTGCTCAAGCACACCGGTCCCGCGGTCGTGTTCGACGACTACCGGACCATGCAGCGCACCATCAACGACCCCGGGCTCGGCATCACGGCCGACAGCGTGCTGGTGCTGCGCAACGCCGGCCCCAAGGGCGGCCCCGGCATGCCCGAGTACGGAATGCTGCCCATCCCCGACCACCTGCTGAAGCGGGGTGTCCGGGACATGGTGCGGATCTCCGACGCCCGGATGAGCGGCACCAGTTACGGCGCGTGCGTGCTGCACGTGGCGCCCGAGTCGTACGTCGGCGGGCCGCTCGCCCTGGTGCGCAGCGGTGACACGATCACCCTCGACGTCGAGGCCCGCACCCTTCGGCTCCACGTGGACGACGAGGAGCTGGAGAACCGCAGGGCGCGGTGGACGCCGCCGCCCGCCCGGTACGAGCGCGGCTACGGCGCGCTCTACAACGACCAGATCACGCAGGCCGACACCGGCTGCGACTTCGAGTTCCTGGCCAGGCCGGGGAAGGTGCCGGACCCGTACGCCGGGTGACCCCGAGCCGGGGGCGGGGTTGCCCGCCCCCGCATACGGGGTCCCCGATCCGCACCCGGGGTCTCCGATCCGCACCCCGGGTCCCCGGACCGCACGTCCGCGCGGCCGACATCCCGAACGAGATCCGCGAAGCGCTTCAGCCAGACGCCCGCAGCAAGCGCTTCCTGCACAGTCCGTGAACGACCGGTCGCACCTACCGGACAGACCCACCGCAAGCGAACGGAGAACAGTCATGGCCCAAGCCGCAGCCGTGGCGAAACCGCCCGCGCCGGCCCGGCGACGCCGTGCCTCCGCGACGCCGCACAGGCTCCCGTATCTGCTGATCGCCCCGGCGGCGCTGCTGATGCTGGGCTTCATCGCCTACCCCGTCATCAGCGTCTTCTACTACAGCCTGCAGAACTACAACCCCACCAAGCCCTGGCGCAACGGCTACGCGGGCTTCGACAACTTCGTGCACGCCTTCACCGACGACCCCCAGTTCTGGGACACGCTGACCTTCAGCGCCAAGTGGGTCGTCGTCGAGGTGGGTCTCCAGCTGCTGTTCGGACTCGCGCTCGCGCTGATCGTCAACCAGACCTTCGTGGGACGGGCGGTCGGCCGCGCGCTGGTCTTCTCACCGTGGGCCGTCTCGGGCGTGCTGACCTCCGCGATCTGGGTGCTGCTCTACAACTCCCAGACGGGCATCACCCGTTACCTCGCGGACGCGGGCATCGGACAGTACGGCACCAGCTGGCTCTCCGACACCTCCACCGTCTTCCCGGCCGCCGTGGTCGCCGATCTGTGGCGCGGCGTGCCGTTCTTCGCGATCCTCATCCTCGCCGACCTCCAGTCCGTCTCCAAGGATCTGTACGAGGCAGCCGAGGTCGACGGCGCGGGCCGGGTCCGGCAGTTCCTGCACATCACACTGCCGCACCTCAAGGACGCCATCGTCCTGTCCACACTGCTGCGCGCGGTGTGGGAGTTCAACAACGTCGACCTGCTCTACACCCTGACCGGCGGAGGCCCCGCGGGCGAGACGACGACACTGCCGCTCTACATCGCGAACACCAGTGTCGACGCCCACAACTTCGGCTACGCGTCGGCCCTGACCACGGTCGCGTTCGTGATTCTGCTCTTCTGCTCGATCGTCTACCTGCGACTGAGCAAGTTCGGAGGCGGGGACAAGTGATCACCAAGGACGCCGGGACGATCGCTCCGGCCGCACCCGCACCGGCGGCCGAGGAACCCCGGCCGACCGCATGGAGGACGAGGCGGGCCTGGGACGAGGTGCCCCGCTGGCAGATCTACTTCCCGCTGTCGGTCTACCTGCTCTTCACCCTGGTCCCCTTCTACTGGATCCTGCTGTTCGCGCTCCGCCCGGCCGGCTCCACCTCGCTCGTGCCGTGGCCCATGACCTTCGACCACTTCGACAAGGTGTGGACCGAGCGCAGCTTCGGGACCTACTTCCAGAACAGCGTGCTCATCGCGCTCGCCACCCTGGTACTGACGACCGTCGTGGCCCTCGCCGGTGGATACGCGCTCGCCCGCTTCGACTTCAGGATCAAGCGCGGCTTCATGCTGGCGCTGCTGTGCTCCCAGTTCGTGCCGGGGGCGCTGCTCCTCGTGCCGCTCTTCCAGATCTTCGCCAAGCTCCAGATGATCAACTCGCTGGGCAGCGTCGTCATCGCCGAGACGGTCTTCCAGCTGCCGCTGTCGATGATCCTCATCAGCGGGTTCATCAGGAACGTGCCGTACTCCCTGGAGGAGGCCGCCTGGGTCGACGGCTGCGACCGCTTCAAGGCCTTCCGGATCGTCGTGCTCCCGCTGCTGCGGCCCGGACTGATCGCTGTCGGCTCCTTCGCCTTCGTGCACGCCTGGAACCACTTCCTGTTCGCCCTGATGTTCCTCAGCGACCAGGGCAAGCAGACCATCCCGGTCGGCCTCAACACCCTGATGAGCTCGGACAGTGTCGACCTCGGCGCGCTCGCCGCCGGCGGAATCATCGCCGCCGTCCCCGTCGTCATCGTCTTCGCCTTCATCCAGAAGTGGCTGATCACGGGATTCAGCGCGGGGGCGGTGAAGGGATGAGCCACCAGCCTCCGGCGCCCGCCGCGGGCGGGCCGACGAGCCCGCCCGCCCGGGACCTGCCGCTGCCCGTCGTCCTCGCGGGCGCCCGCGGCCACGGCGACTGGCACCTGCGCAACATCCGCCGTCTTCAGGACGAGGGCCTCGTACGGCTCGCCGGCATCTGCGAGCTGACCCCGCTCACGGACGCGGAGCTGGACGGCCGGCAGGTCCAGCAGTCCGCCGACTTCGGCGCCCTGCTCGACTCCACCCGCGCGGCGATCGCCGTGATCTGCACGCCCATCCCCACCCACACCGACCTGGCGCTCACCGCCGCGGGCAAGGGCGTGCACCTGCTGCTGGAGAAGCCGCCGGCCCCCTCGTACGCGGAGTTCCGCAGGATGGCCGACGGGGTCGCCGCGGCCGGCGTCGCCTGCCAGATCGGCTTCCAGTCGCTCGGCTCGCACGCCGTGCCCGCCGTCCGGGAACTGATCGCCGAGGGTGCGATCGGCCGGGTGCTCGGGATCGGCGGGGCCGGAGCGTGGGCACGGGACGAGGCGTACTACCGGCGTGCGCCGTGGGCGGGCAAGCGCCGCCTGGACGGCGTGGACGTCGTCGACGGCGTGCTGACGAACCCCCTCGCCCACGCCGTCGCCACGGCGCTCGCCCTCGGCGGCGCCACCCGCGCCGAGGACGTCACCGGGATCGAGACCGAGCTGCTGCGCGCCAACGACATCGAGTCCGACGACACCTCGTGCGTGCGCGTCACCACGGCCGGCGGCCTGATCACCGTGGCCGCGACCCTGTGCGCCGAACGCCCCGACGAACCGTACGTCGTGGTGCACGGCAGCGCCGGGCGGATCACCTTCTGGTACAAGCAGGACCGCGTTCTCGTGCAGCGCTCCGGGTACGGCCCCGCGGAGACCGACTTCGGCCGGACGGACCTGCTGGAGAACCTGGTCGCCCATCTGAGGGACGGCACGGACCTGCTGGTCACACCCGAGTCGACGGGTGCCTTCATGAAGGTCGTCGAAGCGATTCGGCAGGCGCCCGATCCCCGCGCCCTGCCCGAGGACAGCTGGACCCGGGTGCCCGGCGAGAACCGCCGGGTCGTGCACGGCGTCGACGGCCTGGTCGCGGCGGCCGCCGACACCCTCGCCCTCTACGCCGAGCTGGGCGCCGTCTGGGCGCCGCCGAAGGAGGTGAGCACCGGATGAACGAGGAGTCGCTGGTCCTGCGCGTGGCGGGCCGCCCCGTCGGCCGCTATCTCACCCGGCCCGCACTGCCCGCCCGGCTGTCGCCGCGCCCGTACCTGCACCCCGTCACCACGCTGGCCGGCACCGCCGTCACCGAGCTGAGCCCCGCCGACCACGCACACCACCTCGGCGTCGGTGTCGCCGTACCCGACGTCGAGGGGCACAACTTCTGGGGCGGGCGCACCTATGTCCGTGACCGGGGCCCCACCGAACTCGACAACCACGGCGCTCAGCGGCACACCGCCTTCCAGCTGCGCGACTTCGACGGCTTCGTGGAGGAGCTGCGCTGGGTGGCCGCGGGCGGCGAACTGCTGCGCGAGCGGCGCACGGTGGCGACCACCGGACTGACCGGGTCGGCCTGGGCGCTGGACTTCACCTTCTCGCTGACGAACACCACCCGGGGCACGCTGTCCATCGGCAGCCCGGCCACCAACGGGCGGCCCGGCGCGGCCTACGGGGGCTTCTTCTGGCGCGCCCGCAAGGAGGCCGAGGCGCCACGGGTGTTCACCGCCGACGCCGAGGGCGTGACCGCGGTGCACGGCCGGCGCGCCGACTGGCTCGCCCTCGCGGGCGCCACCTGGACGCTCGTCTTCGCCGGCGCCACCACGGCGACGCGCCACGACCCGTGGTTCGTGCGCACCGCCGAGTACCCGGCGGTGGGTTCCTCGCTCGCCCACGAGGAGCGGCTGCCCGTCGCCGCCGGTGACACGGTCGTGCGGCGGATCGTCACCGTCGTCGCCGACGGCCGGCTCGACCGGGCCGAGGCCGCCGCGCTCGTCCGCAAGGTGGTGAGTCCCTGATGGCCCTGCCCTCCGCCGACCTCGGCGACGGAACCTACCGCAACCCCGTCCTGGACGCCGACTGGTCCGACCCCGACATCCTGCGGGTCGGCGACGACTTCTACCTCACCGCCTCCAGCTTCGGCCGTGCTCCTGGCCTGCCGCTGCTGCACTCCCGCGACCTGGTCAACTGGACGCTCGTCGGACACGCCCTGCCCCGCCTGGAGCCCGCGGCGGGCTTCCGCACCCCCCGGCACGACTGCGGGGTGTGGGCCCCGTCGCTGCGGCACCACGACGACCGCTTCTGGATCTTCTGGGGCGACCCCGACCACGGCGTCTTCCAGGTCAACGCCCCAGGGATCCGGGGCCCTTGGACCCGCCCGCACCTGGTCGAGGAGGGCAAGGGGCTGATCGACGCCTGTCCGCTGTGGGACGAGGAGAGCGGCGAGGCCTATCTCGTGCACGCCTGGGCCAAGTCCCGTTCGGGCATCAAGAACAGGCTCACGGGCCACCGCATGCGCCCCGACGGCACGGGCCTGCTCGACGAGGGGAAGGCCGTCGTCGACGCCGACCGGATCCCCGGCTGGTTCACCCTCGAAGGCCCGAAGCTCTACCGGCACGACGGCTGGTTCTGGATCTTCGCGCCCGCCGGGGGAGTGGAGACCGGCTGGCAGGGCGTCTTCCGCTCACGCGACTTCTTCGGACCGTACGAGGAGCGAGTCGTCCTGGAGCAGGGCGACACCGACGTCAACGGCCCGCACCAGGGCGGCTGGGTGCGCACCGGCGGCGGCGAGGACTGGTTCGTGCACTTCCAGCAGCGCGGCCCCTACGGGCGGGTCGTCCACCTCCAGCCGATGCGCTGGGAGGAGGACGGCACACCGGCCGGCGGATCCTGGCCGGTGATCGGTGCCGGGGGAACGCCGGTCGCCGTGCACCCAAAGCCCGCTCTGCCGCCGCAGCCGTTGTCCGCGCCCGCCACGGACGACGACTTCCCGGGGGGCCGCTTCGGGCGCCAGTGGCAGTGGACCGCCAACCCGCAGGACGGCTGGGCCACCCAGCACTCCGGGGACGGGCTGCGGCTGAGCTGTGTGCGCACGGCCGACGCGCACGACCTGCGCAGACTGCCGCACGTGCTCACCCAGCGGCTGCCCGGCGCCGCCGCCGGCGTCGAGGTCGGGCTGCGGCTCGACAGCGAGGAGCCGGGCGCCCGGGCCGGACTCGCCGTGCTCGGGGAGGCGTTCGGCTGGATCGGGCTCCAGCGGGAGACCGACGGATCGGTGCGGCTCGTGCACCGGTTCGCCGAGCCGGCCGCCGAGTACGAGCGCGACGCCGCGCACTCCCGGGTGGCACCCGACGGGCGCGCCCGGCTGTGGATCGAGATCGGCGCGGGCGCGCGCTGCCGCTTCTCGTACGACGTGGGCGACGGCCGAAAGTCCTCGGGACAGGTCTTCGCCGCCACGCCCTGGCGCTGGGTCGGCGCCCTGCTCGGGCTCTTCGCGCTCGCCCCGGCGGGCGCGGGTCATGCCGGCGCCGCCACGTTCACGCGGTTCCGTGTCACCGCGGCCCCCTGAGGGCCGCTCCCGATGCACGCACACCGGTGCGGCGACACCGCAGTCGCCGCACACCCACAAGACCCCACAACCCCGTTGAATCCAGAAGAAGAGAGCCGACCAATGAAGATCAGCATCCGTAGAAGCAGGCGTGCCGCGACGGCCGTCGCCCTGGGTTCCGTGCTCGCGCTGACCGCCACCGCCTGCGGCGACGACGGCAGTGGCTCGGCCGGTGACAAGGGCGGCGAGGGCTCCGGCAAGGGCGAGATCACCTTCTGGGACAACAACGGCGGTGTGCGCACCGACATCTGGAAGCAGATCATCGCTGACTTCGAGAAGAAGTACCCGGACATCAAGGTGAACTACGTCGGCATCCCCGCGGCGAGCGCCCAGTCCAAGTACGACACCGCCATCCAGGGCGGCGGTCTGCCCGACGTCGGCGGTGTGGGCACGGCGATGCTTGCCGAGGTCGCGGTCCAGGGCGCGCTGGAGCCGCTGGACAGCCGGGTCGACAAGAGCGCGCTGAACGGCAGGCTCAGCAAGAACCTGCTGGACAGCAGCCGGGCCGCGGGCGGCGGCGACATGCTCTACCAGGTGCCGACCTCCGCCAACAACGGCACGCTGTGGTACCGCACCGACCTGTTCGAGAAGGCCGGTCTGGACGCCCCGACGACCTGGTCGAAGTTCTACTCGGCGGCCGACAAGCTCACCGCCAAGGGCAAGAACGCGTTCGGCTTCACCATCCGGGGTGGCGAGGGCGCGATCGCGCCGGCGCTGGACGCGGTGTACGGCCAGACCGGCATCACCTCGTTCTGGAACGGAGACAGGACCACCGTCAACGATCCGAAGAACGTGGCCGCGCTGGAGAAGTACGTGGCCCTGTACAAGAAGGACACCCCGTCCGCAGACGTCAACAACGACTTCACCAAGATGGTCGCCCAGTGGGACAGCGGCACCATCGGCATGCTCAGCCACAACCTCGGCTCCTACCAGGACCACCTGAAGGCCCTCGGCGCGGACAAGTTCCGCGGCATCCCGAACCCGACGCAGGACGACGGCACGCGCGTCCAGGTGTCCAACCCGGTCGACGGGCTGAGCCTGTTCAAGTCGAGCAAGAACAAGGCCGCAGCCTGGAAGTTCATAGAGTTCGCGCTCTCGGCCGAGGAGAACTCCAAGTTCAACGAGTCCGCGGGCCAGGTGCCGGCGAACACCGACGCCGCCAAGGACGAATGGATCCAGCGGGCCGAGCCGACCAAGCTGGCGGCCGAGGCGCTCAACGGGGCCGGCACCAAGATCGTGCAGCTGCCGTACTACCTGCCGGACTGGAACACCATCTCCAAGGCCGACAACGAGCCGAACTTCCAGAAGCTGCTGCTCGGCAAGATGACCGCGAAGCAGTTCCTGGACACGCTGGCCGACCAGCTCAACGCCGCGCAGGCGGACTGGAAGAAGAACCACGGATGACCCGCCCGGACGCGCGGTGAAGCGACTGCGCGGCCGTCGTCCGGCCGTCGGGCCGGCCGGTCGCGCAGTGCCCCGCGCCCCTGCCGGGGCGCGGTTCCCGCCCTCTGTTGAAAGGCACGACGAGATGTCCCTGAGCCGAAGACAGGTCACCTCGGCGGCGCTCGCCGTCGTCCCGCTCGCCCTCGCGGCCACCGGCACCGCCCGGGCCGCGCACCGGCGCCGCACCCTCTACATCGCCGGCGACGCCACCGCCGGCCAGAAGTACGCCGACGCGGCGCCCGAGACCGGCTGGGGCACGGCCCTGCCGTTCTTCCTGCACGACGGTCTCGCCGTCGCCGACCACGCGGTGAACGGCCGCAGTTCGAAGAGCTTCATCGACGAGGGCCGGCTGGACGTCGTCCTCGACGCGATCCGCCCCGGCGACCTCCTCGGCGTCCAGTTCGGCCACAACGACGAGAAGAGCGCCGGCCCCCGGGGCGCGGGCACCCCGCGGCGCGGCAGCGCGGCGGCGCCGCCTCGACGACGAGATCCCCGTCGACGGGGCGCGGGCCCGGGGCGCGCGTCCGGCGAGACCTGGATCACCTGGCCCACGACCTGACCGAGCACCACCCGCCATCCGACCCGACGGGAAGAGAGCCGCACCATGAACGCACAGGAATGGCATGGGCATGCCACACGACGTCCGGCGACACGTGCCGCGGCGCTGATCGGCTGCACCGCCCTCGTCCTCGCCGTCACCGGCACCACCGCCGAGGCCCGCTCAGCCGACCCCGCCCGGCAGACGCTCGCGGCCCGCGACGGGTGGGCCTCCGCGGGCACCGGCACCACCGGCGGATCCACCGCCGACGCCGCGCACGTCTACACGGTCACCACCTGGGACGGATTCAAGGCCGCCCTGGCCGCCGGCGGCGCCGCCCCGAAGATCATCAAGGTGAAGGGCACCATCGACGCCAACGCCGACGGCTGCGACTCCTTCGCCGCCGACGGCTACGACTTCGGCGCCTACCTGCAGAAGTACTCGCCGGAGAACTGGGGTTACGACACCGACCTGTCGGCCGAACCCGACGACAGCCCCGAGGGACTGCGTCGCGCCTCCGCCGCCCGCCAGGACACCGCCATCAAGGCCTCCGTCCCCGCCGACACGACGCTGATCGGCATCGGCGAGGACGCGGGCTTCAAGGGCGCCAGCCTCCAGATCAAGGACGTCGACAACGTCATCGTCCGCAACCTCGCCTTCGAGAGCCCCCTCGACTGCTTCCCGCAGTGGGACCCCACCGACGGCGACACCGGGAACTGGAACTCCGAGTACGACAGCGCCGTGGTGTACGGCTCCACGCATGTCTGGCTCGACCACAACACGTTCACCGACGGGGAGCACCCGGACAGCAGCCTGCCGACGTACTACGGCCGGATCTACGAACAGCACGACGGAGAACTCGACATCGTCAAGGGCGCGGACTACGTGACCGCCTCCTGGAACGTGTTCGCCGACCACGACAAGACGATCCTGATCGGCAACAGCGACAGCGCGGCGACCGCCGCCGTCGACCGGGGACACCTGAAGGCCACGTTCCACCACAACCTGTTCACCGGTCTCGTCGAGCGCGCGCCCCGCGTCCGCTTCGGCCAGGTCGACTCCTACAACAACCACTTCGTCGCCGACTCCACGTTCTCCTACAGCTTCGGCATCGGCATGGAGTCCCAGCTCGTCGCCGAGCACAACGCGTTCACGCTGCCCGACGGGATCAGCGCCGCGACGGTCCTGAAGAAGTGGAAGGAGGCGCCGCTCACCGCCGCCGACAACTACGTCAACGGCAGGAGGACCGACCTGATCGCCGTGCACAACGCGCAGATCCCGGCCGAGACGCTCCAGTCCGGTGCCGGCTGGACTCCCGCGCTGCGTACGAAGGTCGACCCGCCGAAGGCCGTCCCGGGCCTCGTCGACCACCGGGCGGGCGCCGGAAGGATCCGCTGACATGGCCGGGCCCCCGCTCAGCAGAAGGGCGTTCGTCGCCGCGGCCGTCACGGTCCCCGCCGACCGGCCCCAACTCACCCCCGAGGAGGCCGAGTCCGCCACCCGCGAGGCACATCTCGGCGACCGGGCACCCTGGAAGGACCGCTGATCCGTCCACCGCCGGCGCCGGGCTCTCCGGTGCCGCCGGGGCCCGTTGCCTGTGGAGTATGTATCGATCGGGCAACGGGCCTCGCGTTCCCCTGGGTGACGCGCGTAGAAACCTGTCATGCATAAGCCACGCATCGCGGCCATCGCCGCCGCCTGTGCCGTCGCCGGCGCCGCCCTGTACGGCGCCGGCGCGGCCACCGCCGGTCAGTCGACCGCGAACTCGACCCACGAGCCCTACAACATCGGGGTCCTGGTCAAGGACATCGACACCTACTACGGCACGACGCTCGACAGCGACGGTGTGTACCAGGCCTCCCCGGACAGCCCGTACGCCAAGGACCTGGCGCGCATCGAGTCCGACGCCGAGCGCTACATCGACAAGGCGGCGCACAAGGCCCGCCACCACGGCGAGAAGCCCGCGGTCGTCTTCGACATCGACGACACGCTGCTGCTCTCTCTCGACTACGAGAAGAAGACCAACTACACGTACAACTCGGCCTCCTGGGCCGCGTACGTCGCCCAGGCCGACCGCCCGGCCGTCTTCGGCACCCCCGCACTCGTCGAGTACGCGCGGTCCAAGGGAGTCGAGGTCTTCTACAACTCGGGCCTGAAGGAGTCGCAGCGCGCCGACGCCGTCAAGAACCTCAAGAAGGTCGGCGCCGACGTCAACCTCGACGCCGACCACATGTTCCTCAAGGACGCGGCCAACCCGCCCGCCTACCTGGGCGACTGTGCCACGGCGACCGCCTGGAACTGCACCACCGTGCAGTACAAGTCCGGCACCCGCAAGCACATCGAGTCCCTCGGGTACGAGATCGTCGCCAACTTCGGCGATCAGTACTCCGACCTCGACGGCGGCTACGCCGACAGGACGTACAAGCTCCCGAACCCGACGTACTTCGTGAGCTGAGCCCTCCCGGGAGACGAACGCCCCCGCAGGTCGTCACCGGCGGGGGCGTTCTCTGCTGACCGAGGGGGGCTCGGGTCAGCAGGTCCGTACAAGGGAAAGGACGCCGGAATCGAACGTCCGGTTGTTTCGTTCGGCAATCTATTCGTGAGCGGCGGCGTGCGGTCGTGAAGCGGGTTCCTCGAACGGTGAGTAGACCTCTGCGTCTCCGGGTCGCCACCCACGGGAAAAGGGTGGCCGCGTCCGGCGGGGCCAGATCACGAGGGGCGCGTACGCCACCGGGTGGTCCGCCGCGCGCACCCGGTCCCAGCGGTGCCGCAGGGCGGGCGGCGCGTCCGCCGCCAGATCGTCCGCGACGTGCGGTTCGCCCGTCAACAGGGCGGCGAGGCGGGGGAGTTCGGCGTAGTGCCGCTCGAAGAAGGCGTGGAACCCCACGGAGGCGTTGTCGTCGAGGGCCGTGTCCACGGGTGGGTGACCTCCCCTCGCTGCGGCTACGGGCACCGGCGGGGGTGCGGGTGCGTGGTCGTGCGGCCCCCGTGTGCCATCCGTGACGAAGCGGCTGTCCGTGGGACGGGATGCGAGAGCGAATCAGCGTCCGTACGGAGCTTCGAATGCCGTATGGCGGGCCGAACTCGATTCCGTAACACGGAGAAAACCTGAAACCGGTGCGACGTGGGAACAATCCAGCCAGCATCCGCACACCCAGCACGCAGGCATCGAGGAGCAACGCCATGTCCGAATCCCAGAAGGTGGCCGACCGGCCAAGTGCCGCGCCCCCCGCGGCGAACAGCGTCGACGGGTTCTTCAAGATATCCGCCAGGGGCTCCACCTTCGGCCGGGAGATACGCGGCGGCTTCGCCACGTTCTTCACGATGGCCTACATCCTTGTCCTGAACCCGATCATTCTGGGCAGCGCCAAGGACAAGTTCGGCCACCAGCTCGACGCCGTCCAACTGACCACCGCCACCGCCCTGGTGGCCGCCGTCATGACCGTCGTCATGGGCCTCGGCGGCAACCTCCCGCTCGCACTCGCCGCGGGCCTCGGCCTCAACGCGGTCGTCGCCTTCCAGATCGCCCCGCTGATGAGCTGGGACGACGCGATGGGCCTGATCGTCCTGGAGGGCCTGCTGATCTGCGTACTGGTGGTGACGGGTCTGCGTGAAGCGGTCATGCACGCGATCCCGCAGCCGCTGAAGCAGGCGATCAGCGTCGGCATCGGTCTGTTCATCGCCTTCATCGGCTTCGTCGACGCCGGGTTCGTCACCCGCATCCCGGACGTCGCGAGCACCACGGTCCCGGTGCAGCTCGGCGGCACCGGCACGCTGACCGGCTGGCCGGTCCTCGTCTTCTGCCTCGGCGTGCTGCTGACCATCGGACTGCTCGCCCGCAAGGTCAAGGGCGCGATCCTGATCAGCATCGTGACCATGACGATCGCGGCGATCGTCATCAACTCCGCCGCCGACATCAAGAGCTGGGGACTGACCACGCCGAAGCTTCCCGACGACGTGGTGGCCTCACCGGACTTCGGACTGCTCGGTCACTTCAGCCTGTTCGGTGCCTTCGGCGAGACCGGCGCGATCACGGTCGTCCTGCTGATCTTCACGCTCGTCCTGTCCGACTTCTTCGACACGATGGGCACCGTCGTCGGCATCAGCGCCGAGGCCGGCCTGCTGGACGAGGAGGGCAAGGTGCCGAACCTCGGCCGGGTCCTGCTCATCGACGGCGCCGCCGCGGTGGCCGGCGGTGCCGCCTCGGCCTCCTCCTCGACCTCGTACATCGAGTCGGCGGCGGGCGTCGGCGAGGGAGCCCGCACCGGCTTCGCGAACCTGGTCACCGGCGGGCTCTTCGCGCTCGCGCTGTTCCTGACCCCGCTGCTCACGATCGTCCCGCTGCAGGCCGCCGCGCCCGCGCTCGTCGCGGTCGGCTTCCTGATGATGACCCAGGTCAAGCACATCGACTGGGACAGGTACGAGATCGCCATCCCCGCCTTCCTGACCATCGCCGTGATGCCGTTCACCTACTCGATCACGAACGGCATCGGCGCGGGCTTCCTGGCCTACGTCCTGATCAAGACGGTCCTCGGCAGGGCGAAGGAGGTCCACTGGCTGCTGTGGGCCTCCTCGGCACTGTTCCTCGTGTACTTCGCGATCGATCCGATCGAGCAGATCCTCGGCGTGAAGTGACGACGAGGGCCCCGCACCCGGACGGGGGTGCGGGGCCCTTCGCGGGTGGCGCTCAGCCCTTCAGCGCGGCCCGCATCGCGGCCTTCGCGACCGGCGCCGCCAGGCCGTTGCCGCTGACCTCGGAGCGGGTGGCGTCGGACTGCTCGACCATCACCGCGACGGCCACCTCCTTGCCGGTGGAGTCGGACTTCGCGTACGACGTGAACCAGGCGTAGGGCGTCTCGCTGTTGTTCTCGCCGTGCTGGGCCGTGCCGGTCTTGCCGCCCACGGTCGCGCCGGAGATCCTGGCGTTCGTGCCCGTGCCGTCCTCGACGACCGTCTGCATCGCCGACCGGAGCTGCCGCGCCGTGGACGAGCTGACGATCTCCTTCGTGCGCGTGTCGTCGTCGTAGTTCTTCAGGACGTTCCCGTCGGCGTCGCTGGTCTGCGCCACCATGTGCGGTGAGACCAGCTTGCCGTCGTTGGCGATCGCGGCGGACACCATGGCCATCTGGAGCGGCGTCGCCGTCACGTCGAACTGGCCGATGCCGGTCAGCGCCGTCGAGGACCTGTCCATGCCCGAGGGGTACACGCTGGCGTAGGCCCGCACCGGCACGTCCTGCTCCTCGTCGTTGAAGCCGAACTTCTCCGCCATCGCCCTGACCTTGTCCTGGCCCAGGTCGACGGCCATCTTCGCGAAGACGTTGTTGCAGGAGTACTGGAGCGCGACGCGGATGGAGGCGTCCTCGCAGGGGGCCGAGCTGTTCTCGTTCTTCAGGACACGGCTCGTGCCCGGCAGCGTGTACGGGTCGGGGCTGTCCGTCTTCGCGTCCACGTCCGGGTACAGCTCGTCCTCCAGCGCGGCGGCCGCGACGACCAGCTTGAACGTCGAGCCAGGCGGCAGCGGCTGCCGGAGCGCGCGGTTGACCAGCGGCTTGTCGGCGTCCTTCTTCAGCTTCTGCCAGACGCTGTCGTTGCCCGCGGAGATCGTCGTCGGGTCGTACGACGGTGTGGAGACGGCCGCGAGGATCCTGCCCGTCTTCGGGTCGATCGCGACGGCGCCGCCCTTCTTGTCGCCGAGCGCGTCGTACACCGCCTTCTGCACGTCCGGGTCGATCGTCGTGATCACGTCACCCGGGTCGGCGTGCTTGCCGGTGAGCGCGTCCAGCGGGTTCTTCAGCCGGGTGTCCGTGCCGTCCAGCAGGTCCCGGTAGATGCCCTCCAGCTGGGTCGCCCCGTACACCTGGGAGCTGTACCCGGTGACCGCCGCGTACAGGCTGCCGTCCTTGTACGTCCGCTTGTACTTGAGGTCGCCGCCCTTCGTCGGCGCGGAACCGGTGATCGCGTCGCCGGCCACGATGATGTTCCCGAGCGGGTTCGCGTACAGCGAGATCGCGTTCCGCCGGTTGTCCTTGTCGTCCGCGAGCGCCTTGCCGTCGTAGAACTGCACCCAGGTCGCCCTGACCAGCAGTGCGAGCACGAGCAGTAGAGAGAAGACGGCGGCCCGCCTGATCGTCTTGTTCATCCCGCCCAGAAGGACGAGTGGAGGAGGGCGGATCGTTCCCTCCCGCCGCGGTTTCTCATCCGCCCTTCATGAAGCCGGCCTCGTACGCGGCGATCACCGCCTGGGTGCGGTCCCGTGTCCCGGTCTTCGCCAGCACCGCCGCCACGTGCGACTTCACCGTGGCGGGGCCCACCCCCATGCGCGCGGCGATCTCGGCGTTGGTGAGCCCCGTCGCCATCAGCCGCAGCACGTCGCCCTCCCGCGCGGTGAGCCTCGCCACCCACGGCGGTGGCGCGGGACGGGACCGGGCGTGCCCGGCGGCCAGCGCGCGCACCGCCGACGGGAACAGCAGCGTGTCGCCGCGCGCCACCAGCCGGACGGCCTGCACGAGCGCGTCCGCGTCGGCCCGCTTGAGCAGGAAGCCCGCGGCTCCGGCGCGCAGCGCCTCGTACACGTACGCGTCGTTCTCGAAGGTGGTCACGACGACGACGCGCGGGGGGTCCGGCAGGGTCGCCAGGATCTGCTCGGTGGCCCGGATGCCGTCGACCTCGGGCATCCGCACGTCCATGAGCACGACGTCCGGGGCCAGCTCCCGCACGACCGACACGGCCTCGGCGCCGGTGGCCGCCTCGCCGACCACCTCCAGGCCGGGCTCGGCGTCGAGGATCACGCGCAGGGCGGTGCGCACCATGCGCTCGTCGTCGGCGACGACGATCCGCAGGGGAGCGGTGCCGGGGGACGGGCCGGTCATGAGGGCTCCTCGTCTCTCTCGACGGGCGGTCGTACGGGCAGGCGCACGGCCAGGCGCCACAGCCCGTCGGCCGGGCCGGCCTCGGCCGTGCCGCCGAGGAGGCGGGCACGGTCGGCGACCCCGCGCAGACCGTGCCCGCCGCCGGGACGGGGCGCGGGGACCGCCGCGGACACCGGGTTCTCGGCGGTCATGTACAGCTCGGTGCGCGGCCCGTCGCCGGTGAGCGCGATCCGCAGCGTGACACGGGTGCCGGGACCGGCGTGCTTCAGCGCGTTGCTCAGTGCCTCCTGCACGATGCGGTACGCCTCGCGCGACACCCGTGGCGGCAGGGTCTCCGGGCGCACCTCGACGGCGGCCGTGACGCGCAGGCCACCGGCGCGGGTGCGGCGCAGCAGGCCGTCGAGGTCGGTGTCGAGCGTGGGGGTGGCGGGCTCCCCGCGGCCGGATCCCACCGCCGGGTCCGGTCCGGGCCGCCGCTCCCGGTCGTCGCCCTGCCGCAGCATGCCGAGGACCGCGTCCAGTTCGCCGACCGTGCGCCGCGTGGTGTCCTCGATGGCGGCGAGCGCCTCCCGGACGAAGTCGGGGTCGGTGTCGAGGACCCGGCGGGCGGCGCTCGCCTGGAGGGTGACCGCGCTGAGGGCGTGGCCTACCGAGTCGTGCAGCTCGCGGGCGAGGCGGTTGCGTACCGCGAGGTCGGCGGCCCGGCGTTCGGCCGCCGCGAGCCGGTCCTCGGGCGTGGGGCCGAGCAGCCGGGGCGCCCAGCGTGCCAGCAGCCCGCCGGACCCGGCGGCGCAGCTCGCGAGCGCGATCAGCGTGGCGATCCCGGCGACCGGGGAGAGCGTCAACGCCCAGCCGTGGTCGAGGACTTCGGGCAGTCCCAGGCGTGAATCGCCCAGCAGCACGACGGCGGGCAGTGCGATGAGGACGGCCGCGAACGGCGGCACGGCCAGCGACATCCCGCTGATGATCCCGCCGAACCCGAGGTGCAGGGTGAACCAGCCCGCCGCCCGCCGGCGGGCCGCCCAGGTCCGCGCGGGTCCCTCGGCGAGCGCGTCGCCGTCGACGCCGCACAGGGCGCGCACCGCGGCCACCGACATCGGCCGGGTCAGGGGGAACAGCGCGGTGACCGCGGCGAGCGGCAGTCCGACGGCGAACGAGAGGAGTTGGAGCGGCAGCGAGTCGAACACGTGCCGCGAGCCGGTGGCGGGCCCGACGATCACCTCGCCGACCAGCACGTACGGCATGGCGAGCGCGCCGCCGAGGATCAGGTGGACCCATCGCCGACGGGCCCGTCGGCCGAACAGGAAGCGGGCGGCCCCCCTCACGCGGACCCCCTCACGCGGTACGCCGCGGCGGCCCGGCGGCGGCGGACCGCTCCGCGAAGAGGTACGCGCCGAGGGTGACCACGAGCACGCCGACGATCATCTGCACAGAGTAGGTGAGGTTCATCAGGCCCGTCGGGCGATCTGCGACGTCGTCCCCACCGCCCAGGCTCGCCAGCGACAACCAGCCGCCCCAGCACGCCACCGCGCCGGATCCGGCCCAGCCGAGGGCGAGCGGCACGGCCAGGGGCAGGTCCCGGCCGCGCCGGAAGGCGAGCATCCAGGCGCCCGCGACGGCGCACAGCAGATGGACCACGTACATCGCCTCCAGCACCCGGAAGTCGCCTGACCGGTCGGCGATCCTCCCGGCGCTCAGCCCCGACGTGCCGCCGCAGGCCCACATCAGGTGCGTGGTGAGCGGGAACAGTGTGAGCACGGCGGCGGCGACCGCCGTGGCCCGCCGGGCGGCGCCGGCCGGACCGGCGGACAGCTCCCGGACCCGGCCCCGCCACAGGTGGGCCCAGCGGTCCCCCGCGTACAGCACGAACAGCACGCCCAGCGTGAGGCCCTGCACGATGAACCCGGTGTAGACGACGCCGAAGACCCATTCGTCCAGGAACGGTTCGCGGCCCGCGGCGGCCGGATCGCGGCCCGAACCGCCGAGGAGCCGTACGAGGAGCTGCATCGGGTAGCCGGTCATGATCGGCGTGAGCAGGCCGGTCGCCACCCACATGGGGAAGGCGAGCAGCCAGGCGGGGACGCGCAGGCCCCACGGCCGGGTCAGCAGCAGCGCGAGCACGATCACCGCGCTGTCGAGCAGCACGCTCAGACCGTTGACGACGGCCATGCCGACGCGGTGGTCCAGCAGCGAGCTGCCTCGGGGGATGCCGATACGGCTTCCCGCCACCCAGGCGATCTTCAGGGACAGATAGGGCACGCAGGAGACGACGGCCACGGCGCGAAGGGCCCGGCGCGCCCGGCCGGGCCCTCCCCAGGACGGTTCCGACTGCGACGGCGTGTCCGGCCCGGCGGTGGATGTCTGCGTCATGCCCTCCACGCTGCCGTGAGGGGTCCCGCCGCACGTCGTGCCCTGCGACGATCCGCCTCCGCCGCGCGGCGGAGGCGCGCCTGACCCGTCAGAGCCGGCGCGTCGCCAGGGTCAGACGGTCGCGCGCGTCGAACAGCGCGTCCTTGACCATCTGTTCGTGCGCGGGGGTGAGCCGGGCCACCGGCACCGAGCAGCTGATCGCGTCGCGGGCCGGCGTGCGGTAGGGGATGGCGACGCCGAAGCAGCGCAGCCCCAGCGTGTTCTCCTCGCGGTCCACCGCGAAGCCCTGCTCCCGTACCTGGTGCAGCTCCTCGATGAGCTTCTCCCGGTCGGTGATCGTGTGCTCGGTCAGTGCGGGCAGGGTCTCCGGGAGCATCTTGCGGACCTGCTCGTCCGTGTGCGTGGCGAGCAGCGCCTTGCCCAGCGACGTGGAGTGCGCGGGGAGCCGGCGGCCCACCCGCGTGAACGGACGCAGGTAGTGCTGGGACTGGCGGGTGGCGAGGTAGACCACGTTCGTGCCGTCCAGGCGCGCGAGGTGGATGGTCTCCGTGGTGTCGTCGGACAGCCGGTCGAGTGTGGGCCGGGCCGCGGCCACCACCTCGTCGCCGTCGATGTACGACGTGCCGACGAGCAGCGCGCGCACCCCGATGCCGTACCGCGTGCCCGTCGCGTCGGTCTCCACCCAGCCGAGCTCCACGAGCGTGCGCAGCAGCATGTACAGGCTGGACTTGGGATAGCCGACGGCCTCCTGGACCGCGGCCAGGGAGTGCATTCCGGGCCGGCCGGCGAAGTACTCGAGCAATTCCACGGTCCGTACCGCGGACTTGACCTGCGCCCCGCCGCCTGTCTCGCCTGCCGACATCGCCCTTGACCCCTTCGTTGGACGGGAAATAGTCTCCGACAGCATATTCATCATCAGAGACAGCGTTCAGTATATCGAACGCCCTGGTGAGTGACACAAGAACTGCGGCATCACATCTGGAGGGACCCGCGGTGGCAGCAGCACCAGTCTGGAGTGTCGACCCCCGTACCGGGAAGCAGCGTGAGCAGGTTGCGGTGGAAGCCACAGCCCAGGAGGTGGACGACGCCGTCCGCGCCGCCCACGCCGCGCGCCCGGCCCTCGCCGACCGCACGGTACGCGCCGCGTTCCTGCGCACCGCCGCGGACCTCCTCGAAGGCGCCCGCGAGCAGCTCGTCGAGGCCGCCGACGCGGAGAGCGCGCTCGGCCCGGTCCGGCTCACCGGGGAACTCGCCCGCACCTGTTACCAGTTGCGGGCCTTCGCGGACATCGTCGACGAGGGCGCCTTCCTCGACGTGATCATCAACCACCCCGACGACACGGCGACCCCGCCCGTCCCGGACCTGCGCCGCTACAAGGTGCCGCTCGGCGTCGTCGCCGTCTACTCCGCCTCCAACTTCCCCTTCGCGTTCTCGGTCGCGGGCGGCGACACCGCGAGCGCGCTGGCGGCCGGCTGCCCGGTCGTCGTCAAAGCCCACCCGGACCACCCCGCCCTCTCCGAGCTGGTCGCGGCCGTCCTGCGCCGGGCCGCCGCCCGCCATGACATCCCCGAGGGCGTCATCGGCCTGCTGCACGGCTTCCAGGCCGGCGTCGACCTGGTCAAGCACCCGCTGATCGCCGCCGCCGGGTTCACCGGTTCGGTCCGCGGCGGCCGGGCCCTCTTCGACGCCGCCGCCGCACGCCCCGTGCCGATCCCCTTCCACGGCGAACTCGGTTCGCTCAATCCCGTGGTCGTGACCGAGGCCGCCGCCGCCGAACGCGCCGAGGCGATCGGCGCCGGCCTCGCGGGCTCGATGACCCTGGGAGTCGGCCAGTTCTGCGTGAAGCCCGGCCTCGTGCTCGCGCCCGCCGGAGCGGCCGGCGACCGGCTGGTGAAGTCCCTGACCGACGCTGTCAGCGACACCGACGCCGGTGTCCTGCTCGACCACCGCATGCGCGACAACTTCATCGCCGGCGTCGCCGAGCGCGCCGAACTCCCCGAGGTGGAGACCCCGGTGACCCCGGGCGCCGGCAGCGAGCACACGGTGAGCCCCGGCTTTTTGACCGTGCCCGCGCACCGGCTGGCCACCGAGGGCGAGCACGACCTGCTCCTGGAGGAGTGCTTCGGACCCCTCACGGTGGTCGCCCGCTACGAGGACGAGTCCGAGGCGAGCGCGGTCCTCTCCCGGTTGCCCGGCAACCTCACCGCGACCGTCCAGCTCTCCACCGAGGAGGCCGCGGGCGAGGGCCGCGGCGCCGAGATCCTCGCCGAGCTGACCCCGCTCGCCGGACGGGTCCTGGTCAACGGCTGGCCGACCGGTGTCGCGGTCGCCCCGGCACAGCACCACGGCGGCCCGTACCCGGCGACGACGTCCACCTCGACCTCCGTCGGCGGCACGGCCGTCGAGCGGTGGCTGAGGCCGGTGGCCTACCAGAACGCCCCCGAGGCGCTGCTGCCCCCGGAACTGCGCGACGACAACCCGCTGGGTCTGCCGCGCCGCTTCGACGGGCGCCTGGAGCGGTAGCCGCGCCGGAGCCACGCGTGTCACTTCCCCGCGCCCCCTCCGGGGCGCGGGGACGGACCTGAGAGACTCGCGCAATGGACGTCGAACTCCCCGAACTTCCCTTCTCCCTGCGCACGTACGGACCCGACGGTCACTGGTCCTACGAGGACGGGGTGCTCGCCGGCTGGGCGGGCCCCCGCCAGGACCGGTTCGTGCCGCCCACCGGCGAGGGGCTCGACCCCGCCTCCGACGCGCCCCGGCTGCTGGGCGCGCCCGAGGGGGACTTCCAGCTGATCGCCCGGGTCACGGTCGGCTTCGGGGCGGCCTTCGACGCGGGTGTCCTCTACGTCCACGTGGGCGAGCGGGCCTGGGCGAAGCTCTGCCTGGAGTACTCGCCGGACGTGCCGACGGTGTGCACGGTGGTCACCCGCGGACACTCCGACGACGCCAACTCCTTCACGGTGGAGGGCAGTTCCGTCTGGTTCCGGGTCAGCCGGACCGGGCGGGCCTTCGCCTTCCACGCCTCGCGCGACGGAAAGCGGTGGACCTTCGTCCGGCTCTTCACGCTCGGCGAGGAGAAGGAGACCGGGGCGGCCCTCGTCGGCTTCATGACCCAGTCGCCCATGGGCGAGGGCTGCGTCGTCACCTACGACGGCATCGAATACCGCCCGCACTGGCCGAAGGACCTGCGCGACGGCAGCTGACCCGCGGGCGGCGGCCGGCAGGGCGCCCGCCAGGACCGGCCACGCCCGTCACGCAGGGGACACCGCACCGCATCGCCGCCATCGCCCCGTCCCCCGTGTCGCTGTCCGACCTCGCCCTCCCCGAGCTCCTCTTCGGGAAGCCGAGGCCGGTGGACGGCCGGGCTGCGAACCGGCCGTGTGCACCCCGCGCCCGGGCCCGGTCGCCACCGCCGGCGGACACGACCTGCACGTCGGACGCGGCCTGGACGCGGTGGCCGACGCGGACACGGTGACGGGCGCGGGCACCGGGCGGCGGTACGCGGCCGATCCGGGTCACCGCGGCCGCCTTGCGCGAGGCGGACGCCGCCGGCAACGGGGTCGCCTCCATCTGCGGCGGCGCCCTCGCGCCGGCCGCGGACACCTGGCCCGGCGCACCGGGCTCACCCCGAGCGCCTGCCGTGCCCGGTTCAGCAGGCTGGGAACCGCGGCCTGACCGGGAGCGTCCTGGCCTGCATGATCGAAGACCGTGTCAGCTGTGTGAGCCGTGTGATCAGAACCGCGCTGCCCGCCGAGGCCGACGTCGTCGCGGCACTGCACGCCCGAGCGCGGGCCACCTACTACCCGGACGGCGTACCGCAGGACGGGACGGACTGGCTCGCTGCCTGGCGCGGCGCCATCGAGCGGCCGGACGGGCACGTGCTCTGCGTCGTCGACGGCGGCCGGCTCACCGGCGTCGCCTCCTTCCGCACCACCGAGGGCGCCGCGGCCGACACCGTCAGGCTCTTCCAGTTCCACGTGGATCCCGACCACTGGCGGGCCGGGATCGGTACCGAGCTGCACAGGGCGTGCGTCGAGGAGTGGAGCGCCGACGGGAAGCGCACGGCCACTTTGGACGTGCACGTCGACAACCGGCGCGCGCAGGCCTTCTACGCCCGCCAGGGCTGGGTCCCCGACCCGGAGAACACGCCGGCCGAGGGGGACCACCACCTCTTTCTGCGGTACACGGTGCCGGCGCCGGGGAAGTGACCGGACGGCCTTCGCGGAGCGAGCCCACGACGCCGGGGGAGCCGTCTCGCGGGGCCCGGGTCCCGGGGTGCGGAGCGGCCGGCACGGAATAGACCGAGCCGCTTGAACGTTCACACACCGACCCGCGAGGGTCCACCGGTACCCGCACGACCTGGAGAGAGCCGAGACATGCGCGTCGAGATCTGGAGCGACATCGCCTGCCCGTGGTGCTACGTGGGCAAGGCCCGCTTCGAGAAGGCGCTGGAGGCCTTCCCGCACCGCGACGACGTCGAGGTCGTGCACCGGTCGTTCGAGCTGGACCCGGGCCGTGCCAAGGGCGACATCCAGCCCGTGCTCACGATGCTCACCAAGAAGTACGGCATGAGCGAGGCACAGGCGCAGGCCGGCGAGGAGAACCTGGGCGCGCAGGCCGCCGCCGAGGGCCTGGAGTACCGCACCCGTGGCCGCGACCACGGCAACACCTTCGACATGCACCGCCTGCTGCACCTCGCCAAGGAGCGGGGCCGCCAGGACGAACTGATCGGCCTGCTCTACAAGGCGAACTTCGCGGAGGAGCGGACCGTCTTCGACGACGACGAGCGGCTCGTGGAGCTGGCGGTGGCCGCCGGGCTCGACGCCGACGCCGCCCGCGCGGTGCTCGCCGACCCGGCCGCGTACGCCGACGACGTCCGCGCCGACGAGCGCGAGGCGGCGGAGCTGGGCGCGAACGGCGTCCCCTTCTTCGTCCTCGACCGCAAGTACGGCGTCTCGGGCGCCCAGCCCGCCGAGGTCTTCACCGAGGCGCTCACCCAGGCGTGGGGCGAGCGCGAGCCGCTGAAGCTGATCCAGCAGGGCTCCGCCGGCGCGGAGGCCTGCGGGCCCGACGGCTGCGCCGTGCCCGGGCACTGAAAACCCCAGGTCGGGGCGGACGTATAAGGGTTCCTTGGCACAACCACGCAGAAATCCGCAATGGACGGGGAGTTCCGGGGGCCGCAGAGTGGACCCATGGAGACCTTCGAGACCCTCGTCCGAGCCGAGTTCGCCCCGAAGAACACCTATCTGAACACCGCGAGCACCGGACTCGTGCCGGCCCGCACGGTGACCGCCATGCGGGCCGCCGTCGAGTCCGTGGCCGCCGGGCAGCCCTCCGACATGTTCGCCGACGTGGAGGCCGCCCGCGCGTCGTTCGCGCGGCTCGTCGGGGTTGCGGCGAGCCGGGTGGCCGCCGGGGCCTCCGTCGCCGTGTACAGCGGCCTGATCGCCGCCTCACTGCCGCCGGGGGCCGAAGTCCTCACCGCCGAGGCGGACTTCAGCTCCGTCGTCACCCCCTTCCACGTCCGCGGCGACCTCAAGGTCCGCTCCGTTCCGCTGGAGCGGATCGCCGAGTCCGTCCGTCCCGGCACGGCGCTCGTCGCCGTCAGCGCCGCACAGTCGGCCGACGGGCGGATCGCCGACCTGGAGGCGATCCGCGACGCCGCGCGGACGCACGGGGCGCGTACGTACATCGACGCGTCCCAGGCCGCCGGATGGCTGCCCCTGCGGGCGGACGCCCACGACTACGTCTCCTCCGTCGCCTTCAAGTGGCTCGTCTGCCCGCGCGGCGTGGCCTTCCTCGTCGTCCCGGAGGACCTCGGCGGGCTCACCCCGGTGTTCGCGGGCTGGGTCGCGGGCGAGGCCCCCTGGGACAGCTGTTACGGCCCGGTCGAGGAACTGGCGCACTCCGCACGGCGGTTCGACGAGAGTCCCGCGCTCTTCTCCTACGCGGGCGCACGACGGTCGCTGGAACTCGTCGAGGAGCTGGGCGTGGAGCGCGTGCACGCCCACGACCTCGCCCTCGCCGACCGCTTCCGGGCGGGCCTGCTCACCCTGGGCAGGCAACCCGTCCGGGCCCCCGGCTCGCCCATCGTCTCCGTCCCCGGGCTCGGCCACCGGCAGCCGGACCTGAGCCGTGCCGGGGTCGAGGTCTCCGACCGCGCGGGCAACCTGAGGGCGGCCTTCCACCTGTACAACACGGCCGCGGACGTCGACCGGCTGCTGGACGTGCTGGCCGGCTGAGCGACCGTGCGCCCGCCCCGGCCCCCTTGCGCGGGGGCCCGGCGGGGCGCCAGGAAGGGCACCACGAGCACGGCCGTGCCGGCGCGCGCCGCGTCGCCGGCACGGCTGCAGCCCCCGGCCCGCCGGTGGGCTCCGACTCCCGGGCCCACGGCGGTCTTGCGCGCACACGCACGTGGCCGGTGCCTCCCCACCCGGGAGGCACCGGCCACGGACGGACGTCACTTCACCGGAGTGAAGTCCCGTGCCCCGATGAACTCGGGCCGGCGCACCGGCGCCGCGAACGGCTCCACCGCCGCGTTCTCCACGCTGTTGAACACGATGAAGACGTTGCTTCGCGGGAACGGGGTGATGTTGTCGCCCGAGCCGTGCATGCAGTTGCAGTCGAACCAGGTCGCCGAACCGGCCCTGCCGGTGAACAGCTTGATGCCGTGCCGCGAGGCGAAACGGGTGAGCGCCTCGTCGGACGGCGTGCCCGCGTCCTGCATCTGCAGCGACTTCTTGTAGTTGTCCTTCGGCGTGGCCCCCGCGCACCCGAGGAACGTCTTGTGCGACCCCGGCATGATCATGAGTCCGCCGTTGGTGTCGTGGTTCTCGGTCAGCGCGATCGACACGGACACCGTCCGCATGTTCGGCAGACCGTCCTCGGCGTGCCACGTCTCGAAGTCCGAGTGCCAGTAGAAGCCGCTGGCCCCGAAGCCCGGCTTCACGTTGATCCGCGACTGGTGGACGTACACGTCCGAGCCGAGGATCTGGCGGGCCCGTCCGACCACGCGCTCGTCGCGCACGAGCCGGGCGAAGACCTCGCTGATGCGGTGCACCTCGAAGACGGAGCGGATCTCCTGGGACGCCGGCTCCACGATGGACCGCTCGTCGGCGCGGATCGCCGGATCGGCGACGAGGCGCTCCAGCTCCTGCCGGTAGACGGCGACCTCGTCGTCGGGGAGCAGTTCCTCGACGGGCAGGAAGCCGTCGCGCTCGTAGCACTGGAGCTCGTGCACCGTGATCGGGCCGGGCTCGCCCGGCGCGCTCCACACGACCGGGTCCTTGCGGGGTACGGACACCTCCGTGGCGCCGCGGCTGGGGTAAAGATCGGTGACTTCGGCGACGGTGGTCATCTGTCTCACACCTCCTCGGTGATCAGCGGGTAGACGCCGTTCTCGTCGTGGTCCTCCCGTCCGGTGACGGGCGGATTGAAGACGCAGACGCACCGGAAGTCGGTCTTCGGGCGCATGGTGTGGCGCTCGTGACCGTCCAGGAGATACATGGTCCCCGGGGTGATCCAGTGCTTCTCGCCGGTCTCGTCGTTGGTCAGTTCGGCCTCGCCCTCCACGCAGAGCACGGCCTCGATGTGGTTCGCGTACCACATCGACGTCTCGGTACCCGCGTAGAGAGTCGTCTCGTGGAGGGAGAAGCCGACCCGCTCCTTGGCGAGCACGATGCGCTTGCTCTCCCAGGTGCCGGACTTCGCCTTCACATGACGCTCGGTTCCCTCGATGTCCTTGAACGATCGGACGATCACGGTGCGTTGCTGCCTTTCTGCTCTGCTGGTGCGGGCTGCGCACGTCCGCCGCAGGCGGGGCGTCGGCGGACGTGGGCGCGTCGTACGGCTGCCGTACGCGGTCAGGCGGCCGTCTCGTGGACGGCGCGGGCGAGGGTGCGCAGCCCCTCGTCCAGTTCGTCGGGGGTGATGGTGAGCGCCGGGAGGAGTTTGACGACCTCGCTCTCAGGACCGGACGTCTCGATGAGCAGCCCGAGTTCGAAGGCGCGCTGCGCGACGCGGCCCGCACGCGCCTTCTCCTTGAACTCCAGGCCCCACACGAGTCCCCGGCCCCGGTACTCCTTGACGTCGGCCAGGTTCTCCTCGGTGATGGAGATGAGCGCCTGCTCGATCTGCTCGCCGCGGGCGCGGGTCTGCTTCTCCATGGCGGAGCCGTCGGTCCAGTACGTCTCCAGGGCCGCGGCGGCGGTGACGAACGCCGGGTTGTTGCCGCGGAAGGTGCCGTTGTGCTCGCCCGGCTCCCAGATGTCCAGCTCGGGCTTGAACAGGCACAGGGACATGGGCAGGCCGTATCCGCTGATGGACTTCGAGACGGTGACGATGTCGGGCACGACCCCCGCCTCCTCGAAGGAGAAGAAGGCGCCGGTGCGGCCGCAGCCCATCTGGATGTCGTCCACGATGAGCAGCATGTCGCGGCGGGCGCAGAGGTCGGCGAGGGCACGCAGCCACTCGGGGCGCGCGACGTTGATGCCGCCCTCGCCCTGCACGGTCTCGACGATCACCGCGGCGGGCTGGTTGAGGCCGGAGCCCTGGTCCTCCAGGAGCCGCTCGAACCACAGGAAGTCCGGGACCTGGCCGTCGAAGTAGTTGTCGAAGGGCATCGGGGTGCCGTGCACGAGCGGGATGCCCGCGCCGGCCCGCTTGAACGCGTTGCCGGTGACGGCGAGCGACCCGAGGGACATGCCGTGGAAGGCGTTGGTGAAGGACACGATGGCCTCGCGCCCCTTCACCTTCCGCGCCAGTTTCAGCGCGGACTCGACGGCGTTGGTGCCCGTCGGCCCGGGGAACATGACCTTGTACGGCAGGTCGCGCGGGCGCAGGATCAGGTTCTGGAAGGTCTCCAGAAAGCCGCGCTTGGCCGTCGTCGACATGTCGAGGCCGTGCGTGACGCCGTCGCGCTCCAGGTAGTCGATCAACGCCCGTTTCAGTACGGGGTTGTTGTGGCCGTAGTTCAGGGATCCCGCGCCGGCGAAGAAGTCGAGGTACTCGTGGCCGTCCTCGTCGTACATCCGGCTGCCCCGGGCCCGGTCGAAGACGGTGGGCCAGCCGCGGCAGTAGCTGCGCACCTCGGACTCCAGGGTCTCGAAGACGCTCAGGTCGGGCTGGGTGATGGTCACAGCGAATCGCTCCTCGGAACGTGGGGGGAGGGGGATCGGCGAAGTCTCGGGGGGAGGCCGGCGCGGGTCACAGGGAGAGCGGACCGATGCGGTGCAGCACTTCCGGCTCGTGCGGTCCGCCGGGGAAGTGGGCCGTCCCGAACAGCACTTCGCGCTCGACGGTCGCGCCGTGGCGTCGGGCGTACGACGCGAACAGGCGCTCGGAGGCGGTGTTGCCGGGCGTGATGGTGGTCTCCAGGGCGGTGGGCGCCTGGGTGCTCTCCTCGGCGAGCCGGGCGGTCAGGCCGTCGAGCAGGGCCGCGGCCAGCCCGCGTCCGCGATGCGCCTCGTCGACGGCCACCTGCCAGACGAACAGGGTGCGGGGGCGCTCGGGGCGGACGTACCCGGTGACGAAGCCGACCGGCGTCCCTTGCGCGTCGCGGGCCACCGCGGACGTGCGGGCGAAGTCACGGCACCAGAGGAGATAGCTGTACGAGGAGTTCAGGTCGAGGGTTCCGGAGTTCTTGGCGAGATGCCAGAGCGCGGCTCCGTCGGCCACCTCGGGACGGTCGATCCGAAGGCCCTCCGGCATTTCCCGGAATTCCGCTTGCAGGTCTGCTTGTGCGGCGGTCATGCGAATTGAATTTACCGAGGGAAAGCTGAAATTGCATCGTCGTGAGGGGTTACGGGAGGCGCGCCTGTGTGTTATCACGCGCCCGCGTCTGAGCGCGCGAATAGGCGGCAGTAGATGCCGTTCTGTCCGGAAAATACCGCACAAAAGGAGCGCGCTGTGGAGTGCGTCACAGGGACGTAATGCGTAAGAGACCTGCCCGAATTGCGACGGTTGGCGTTCGCGAAATCTTTGCGTTTAGGGCCAGGAAAAGCGGGCAGAAGAATACGGGAAGCTGCGCTTGATTAATATATGGATAAGCGGACGGAGTGGCCCTGAAATTCTTTTCGGAGAGTGTTCCGTCCGACTCGTTCCCCGCGCCGTCCCGGAGGGCCGCGGGTCGTTTCGGGCAGGACGGCGTCCGGTGGAGGAGCTCCACCGGACGCCGGGGACCGGCGGCAGCTCAGTCCCAGGCCTGCGCCACGGCCCGGCGTGCCCCTTCCGGATCCACCGGGAAGCCGGACTCGGCCAGCGCGGCCCCCAGTCCAGCGAGGCTGGAGTGGACGACGCCCGGCGTCGCGTCGGGCCCGTAATGGTTCACCCGGATCATCTCCTTGGCGAGCGCACCCCCGCCCGCGGCCAGCGGCAGCGCCGGGTCGGCGGCCAGCGCCTTCGCGACGAGCGCGGACGCGTCGGCCCCGGCGGGCACCCGCAGCGTGGTGGCGACCGGCGCAGCGTCGGAGGCCGCGTACACGTACGGCTCGAGGCCGCCGCCCAGGGCGAGCGCTCCGGCCCGGGTCGCCGCCGCGGCCGAGGCGTGGCGGTCCATCACCGCGCCCAGGCCCTCGTTCTCGATGCGCTCGACACAGGCCTCCAGTGCCAGCATCTCCAGCTGCGCCGGCGCGTGCAGCAGCGCCTTGCGGCCGCCGTCGACCCATCGCTGCTTCCAGTCCAGCAGCGACAGGTACGACCGGCGCGGCGCCGCCGGGTTGGCGGCCATCCGCGCCCACGCCCGCTCGCTCACCGAGACCGCCGACACACCCGCGGGGCCGCCCATCGCCTTCTGCGCCCCGATCACGCACAGGTCGACGCCCCAGGTGTCCGGCAGCACCGGCTCGGCGCCGATCGACGCGACCGCGTCCAGGTAGAACAGGGCGCCGTGCTCCTGGACGACCTCCCCGATCTCCGCGACGGGGTTGGTGTTGCCGGTGGCCGCCTCCGCGTGCACGAGCGAGACGAAGTCGATCGACGGGTGCTCGGCGAAGGCCTCGCGGACCTGCTCGGCGGTGACCGCGGTGTGGAAGGGCACCGCCAGGTCGATCACGGTCGCGCCGCAGTCCCGCAGCCAGTCGCCGAAGGTCTGCCCGTACGGGCCGGTGATCACGTTGAGCGCGGTCGTGCCGGGACCGGCCGTCGCGCGGATGGCCCCCTCCAGCGGGAGCAGCGCCTCGCCCTGCATGATCACGACGTCCTGCTCGGTGGAGAGCAGTCCGGCCACGCGGTCCTCGATCGAGGCGAAGCGCGCGGCGCTCAGCGGCGCCAGGTCCAGGAAGGGGTGGGTCACGGCGGTGCTCTCTTCGCTCACGGGTCCGGTACGCGGGTGCGTGCCTCCCGTGCGGGTGCGCGGGGGGACTCGTCCGTGAGCGTAACCGGAGGTCTCCCCGATGGCCGGACCGCCCGCGGCCGCCCGCGCGGGGCACGGGACCGGAGGCCGGACGGCCCTCCGCGGGCGCGGGATCCGAGGCCGGACGGCCGCGTGACCATTGGATTGTTTTGAGCAACCCAAACCTTTCCTTATAATCGGAACCCACAGTTCCCCCACAGGAGGTCCCCCGTGAACTCGGTCCTCGGACGCCGGACGCGCATTCTGGCCGCCACCACCGCGACGGCCGGGCTGCTGCTCGTGGCCGGTTGTTCCTCGGACGGCAAGGACGGCGGCGGCACCGCCAAGGGCGTCCCCGTGGTCAAGACGGGCAAGCTCACGACCTGCACCCACCTCCCGTACCCGCCCTTCCAGTCGGAGATCGACGGCAAGGTGCAGGGCTTCGACGTGTCGCTGATCGACCTGGTCGCCAAGGACCTGGGCGTGAAGCAGACCATCGTCGACACCCCCTTCGAGAACTTCAAGACGGGCGCGTTCCTCAACTCCGGCCAGTGCGACCTCGCGGCGGCCGGCATGACGATCACCGAGGAGCGCAAGAAGAACGTCGACTTCTCCGACCCGTACTTCGACGCCACCCAGGCCGTCCTCGTCGACAAGAAGAGCGGCGTCGACTCGCTCGCCGACGTGAAGGCCAAGGGCAAGAAGCTCGGCGCCCAGGCGCAGACCACCGGTGAGGAGTACGCGAAGAAGCAGGGCTTCGACCCCGTCTCCTTCGAGTCCTCCGACGCGGTCATCAACGGCCTGCGCACCGGCCAGGTCCAGGCCGTCGTCATCGACTATCCCGTCGTGCAGGGCTGGCTGAAGGACAAGGCCACCGCCGACGCCTTCAAGGTCGTGGACAACCTCAACACCGGTGAGCAGTACGGCTTCACGGTGAAGAAGGGCAACACCAAGCTCGTCGACGCCCTCAACAAGGCGATCAAGGACGCGAAGGCCGACGGCACGTACAAGAAGCTCTACGAGAAGTGGATCGGCCCGTACGACGCGTCCGCGGCCAGCGCCTCCCCGTCCGCCTCATGAGCGGTGCCGACACACAGGTCCGGCCCCGCAGGTCCGGCCTGACCCGCCGGCAGAAGCGCGCGCTGTCGCGCGGCGTCCAGTACGCCGTCTTCATCGCCGCCGTGGCCGTCTTCGCGGCCACGGCGGACTGGGCACGTCTGAAGAACCAGTTCGCCCAGTGGGACCTGGTCCAGCAGATGTTCCCGGACGTCATCACGCTGGCGCTGAAGAACACCGTGCTCTACACGATGTCCGGCTTCGTCGTCGGCCTCGTGCTCGGCATGGTCATCGCCCTGATGCGGCTCTCCCCGGTGGGCCCCTACCGCTGGGTCGCCGGCATCTACATCGAGATCTTCCGTGGCCTGCCCGCCCTGCTGATCTTCGTCTTCGTCGGCGTCGCGGTGCCGCTGGCCTTCCCGGGCACGGAGATCCCCGGCGGCACCTACGGCAAGGTCGCCCTCGCGCTCGGCCTGGTCTCGGCCGCGTACATGGCCGAGACGATCCGCGCCGGCATCCAGGCGGTCCCCAAGGGACAGATGGAAGCGGCCCGTTCACTCGGCTTCTCGCATGCGCGGGCCATGGTCTCGATCGTCATCCCGCAGGCGTTCCGCATCGTGATCCCGCCGCTCACCAACGAACTGGTCCTGCTGTTCAAGGACTCCTCCCTGGTGCTGTTCCTCGGCGTCACGCTGGAGGAGCGCGAACTCACCAAGTTCGGGCGCGACCTGGCCAGCCAGACCGCCAACTCCACACCGATCCTGGTGGCGGGCCTGTGCTACCTGCTGGTGACCGTGCCGCTCGGATTCGTCGTACGACGTCTTGAGACCAAGGCGGGGGAGGCCACCCGATGAGTGCAAGCGGTGCTCCGGAGATCCAGGTCCGCGACCTGCACAAGTCCTTCGGCGACAACGAGGTGCTGCGCGGCATCGACCTGGAGATCCGGCAGGGCGAGGTCGTCTGCGTGATCGGCCCGTCCGGCTCCGGCAAGTCGACACTGCTGCGCTGCGTCAACCTGCTGGAGGAGCCCACCGAGGGCCAGGTCTTCGTCGGCGGCACCGAGGTCACCGACCCCGACGTCGACATCGACGCCGTACGCCGCCGCATCGGCATGGTCTTCCAGCAGTTCAACCTCTTCCCGCACCTCTCGGTGACCGAGAACCTCACGCTGCCCCAGCGGCGCGTGCTGAAGCGGGACAAGGCCGAGGCCGCGCGGATCGCGGCGGCCAACCTGGACCGCGTGGGCCTGGCCGAGAAGGCGGACGCCTACCCCTCCTCGCTGTCCGGCGGCCAGCAGCAGCGTGTGGCCATCGCCCGCGCGCTCGCCATGGGTCCCGAGGTGATGCTCTTCGACGAGCCGACCTCTGCACTCGACCCCGAACTCGTCGGCGACGTGCTCGCCGTCATGCGGATGCTCGCCGACGAGGGCATGACGATGATGGTCGTCACCCACGAGATGACGTTCGCCCGCGAGGTGGCCGACCGGGTCGTGTTCATGGACGGCGGCGTGATCGTCGAGGACGGCACCCCGGCCCAGGTCATCGGTGCCCCGAGCCACGAACGCACCCGCCACTTCCTGTCCCGGCTCCTCGACCCCGCCATGGCGGACGTCGAGGAGGAGGTGCCGGACGCGGCCGAAAAGGGCTCGTAGCGCCCGCCCGTACGGCACGAACTAAGGTGCGGTGCATGAGCGATCGCGCGGTGCTGCACGTGAAGGGGCGGGTGCTCGTCGGGCCCGACGACGTCCGGGACGACCTCTGGGTCGTCGGCGGCAGGGTCACGTACGAGCGCCCGGCGGGAGCCCGTGACGTCCGCACCGTCGAGGGCTGGGCGCTGCCCGGCCTGGTGGACGCGCACTGCCACGTCGGGCTCGACGCGCACGGCCCTGTCGAGCCGGACGTCGCCGAGAAGCAGGCCCTCACCGACCGTGAGGCCGGCACCCTCCTCGTCCGGGACGCGGGCTCGCCGTCCGACACCCGCTGGATCGACGACCGCGAGGACCTCCCGAAGATCATCCGCGCGGGCCGTCACATCGCCCGCACCCGCCGCTACATCCGCAACTACGCCCACGAGATCGAACCCGAGGACCTCGTCGCGTACGTCGCCCGGGAGGCCCGGCGCGGCGACGGCTGGGTCAAGCTGGTGGGGGACTGGATCGACCGGGACACCGGCGACCTGAGCGCCTGCTGGCCGCGCGACGCCGTCGAGGCCGCGATCGCCGAGGCGCACCGGCTGGGCGCGAGGGTCACCGCGCACTGCTTCGCGGAGGACTCGCTCCGGGACCTCGTCGAGGCGGGCATAGACTGCGTCGAGCACGCGACCGGGCTGACCGAGGACACCGTCCCGCTGTTCGCCGAGCGCGGCGTCGCCATCGTCCCGACTCTCGTGAACATCGCCATTTTTCCGCGCCTGGCGGCCGGCGGCGAGGCCAAGTACCCGCGCTGGGCGGCCCACATGCGACAACTGCACGCACGGCGCCACGACACCGTGCGCGCCGCCTACGACGCCGGAATCCCGGTCTACGTGGGCACCGACGCGGGCGGTACCCTCGCGCACGGGCTCGTCGCGGCGGAGGTCGCCGAACTCGTCACCGCGGGTATCCCACCCGTAGAGGCCCTCTCCGCCACCACGTGGGGCGCCCGGCGCTGGCTCGGGCGGCCCGGCCTCGACGAGGGAGCGCCCGCGGACCTCGTGGTCTACGAGGGCGACCCCCGCGAGGACGTCCGGGTCCTCGCCGCCCCGCGGCGGGTGGTCCTGAACGGGCGGGTCGTCGGCTGACCCGGCGCCCGCGGGCCCACCCCGGCCGGCCGGCTCGGACGGCGTCCACCTGCCGACCGTGACGACCGGCGCCCTCTCTCGACCAGGGGCGGCCGGCACGTGCCCGTCGGCCGGCACACCGTCCGTTGACTGACGGTGACGGGCGGGGCGGGCCGGTCGTTGTGCACTCCTGCGCGCGCTCCGGCGCTCCGACCGGCGCTTTCGACTCTGCGGGGTGGCCCGGGTGACGGTGGGGAACAAGCGTGCCGGAGGAATCGAATGCGTTCACGGAATTCCCACGTTGGAGTGAAGTGGCGGAAGGTCGCTGACTGTTCACTCTCAGTGCGCAATTCTTTCCGGGTCCCGAGCTTTCCTCCCATGGGGGTCCCACCCGTGAACAGCAACAGCTTCCGCCTGCCCGCACGCCGACTCGCCGCCACGGCGGCCGCCACCGCCCTCGCCGCCGGTCCCGCGGGCCTGGCCGGCGCGGGCACCGCCCACGCGACCACCGACCACGGTCGCGCGAGCGCCGTCGTGCTCCGCACCGGACTCGACGTCTCCCTGCTCGACAAGACCGTGGACGTCCCGTTCGCGGTCTCCCTCAACGAGGTGCAGGCACCACGGAGCGCGCAGAAGACCGCGCTCACCGCCCAGTTGGACGGCGTCGACGGCGGACGCCCGTTCAGCGTGCTGCGCGCCGACGTCGCCACCGCCAAGGCCACCGTGTCCGCGGACAAGGCCGAAGGCTCCAGCACCCTCGCGCACGCGGCGGTCCATGTCCCCGGACTGCCCCTGCTCTCGGTCATCGAGGTCGAGCAGGTGACGTCGAAGGCGACGTGCGAGGCGGGGAAGAAGCCCGTCGCCACCGCGAACCTGCTCGGATCGGTCACCGTGCTCGGCAAGAAGGTGACGCTCTCGGCAGGCGGGCCGACGGAGGTCAAGGTGCCCGGTGTCGGCGAGGTCCGCCTCGACCTGTCCAAGACGCGGACGACGACCCGCACGGCCGCCGCCTCCGCCCTCGAACTCAAGGTCTCCATCGATCCGTTGAAGCTGAACGTGGCCGAGGTCGAGGGCACCCTGACCCTCGCGGGCGCGACCTGCGAGGCCCCGCCGGCGCCGGCCGCACCGGCCGAGCCCGGCGACCCGGTGGCCGACGTGAAGCCGCAGGGCGCGCCCGCGGAGGCGAACCTCGCGGAGACCGGGGGAAGTTCGACGACCCCGTACATCGCCGCCGGGGCGGCGGCGCTCCTCGCGACGGGCGCCGGCGCGGTGGTCCTGGCCCGCCGCCGCCGGGGCTGAGGCAGCCGGAGCGGCCCCCCGAGGAGCCGTGTCGGCCTGAACGGCCCCGTCCCCGGGTGCCGGGCGGGCTTCCCGGCCCGTCCGGCACCGGCGTCGCGGGCCTGGGGGCGAAGACCCCTCAGTCCCGCGACAGCGTGATCGCGCGGTCGACGGCCTGGAGCAGCCGGTTGACCGTCGCCCGGTCCCGGACGGCGATCCGCAGCCAGTCCTCGTCGAGCCCGGGAAACGTGTCGCCGCGCCGCACCGCGAACCCGAGGTCGCGCAGACGCCTGCGCACCGCGGCCGCCCGCGGCAGACGGACCAGCACGAACGGCCCCTCCGACGGCTCCACGACGTACAGCCCGTCAGAGGCGAACTCCCGGAGCCCGGCCACGAGATGGGCACGGTCCGCGGCGATCCGGTGCGCCGCGTGCGCGGCCTCCGCGAGCGCCTGGGAGGACACACAGGCCTCGGCGGCGGCGAGCGCGGGCGTGGACACGGGCCACAGCGGCTGGGCCCGCTCCAGTTCCTCGACCGTCCCGGGATCGGCGAGCACGTACCCGATGCGCAGGCCGGCCAGTCCCCACGTCTTCGTGAGACTGCGCAGCACGACGAGCCCGGGGACGTCCGTGCGGCCGGCCAGCGCCTCCCGCTCCCCGGGCACCGCGTCCATGAACGCCTCGTCGACGACCAGCACCCGCCCGGGCCTGGCGAGCCGCGCGATCGACGCGGCCGGATGCAGCACCGACGTCGGGTTGGTCGGATTGCCGATCACGACGAGGTCCGCGTCCTCGGGCACGGCCGCCGGATCCAGCCGGAAACCGTCCTCGGCCCGCGACAGGACCCGGCCGACGGCGTGCCCGGCGTCCCGCAAGGCGGCCTCCGGCTCCGTGAACTGCGGATGCACGACCACCGGCCGACGCACCTTCAGGGCACGCGCGAGCAGCACGAACGCCTCGGCGGCCCCGGCGGTCAGCAGTACCCGCTCCACCGGAAGCCCGTGCCGCGCGGCCACCGCGGCCCGCGCCGCCCGCCCGTCCGGGTAGGCGGCCAGCCCGGTCAGCGACGCGGCGATCCGCTCGCGCAGCCACGGAGGAGGCGTGCCGGCGCGGACGTTCACGGCGAGATCGGTGAGCGCGGAGCCGCCGTCGCGCACCTCGGCGTCACCGTGGTGACGCAGGTCGTGGCCGCCGTCGCCCGCGGCCGGACCGTCCGCCCCGGGCGCGTCCCCCCGGGCCGAACCGCCGCCGTGCACGTCGTCAGTGCGCATGCGAGTGCGAGTGCGAGTGGCCACCGTGGTGGTGTCCGTGGTGGTGACCGTCGTCGTCCGGGTGGAAGTGCGGCTGCTGGGGGAGCCCCACCTTGTCCTCGAACCCGGGCATCGCGATCCGGTACACGCAGGAGTCGCAGTTCATCCGCAGATCGCCCCTGACGGCCTCCTCGTACCGCTCCATGACGAGGCCGAGCAACTCCGGCTCCGGGCCGATGACATCGGCGGAGCGCACCTCGACGTCCGGGTGTGCGGCGGACCAGCCCTCGGTCTGCTGCCGCACCCGGTCGGGGAGGATGCCGGTGAACAGGAAGTAGGGGAGCACGACGATCCGGCGGGCACCCAGCTTCACACACCGGTCGAGCCCGGACGGCACGTCCGGCGCCGCCAGCGACACGAACGCCGTCTCGACCCCCGCGTATCCGCGGCCCTCCCACAGCAGCCGGGCCGCCTTGTGCACCTCGGCGTTGGCGTCCGGGTCGGTGGAACCGCGCCCCACGAGCAGCACGGTCACGTCGGCACGGTCCTCGGGCGTCCGCGCCGTCCCGCCGAGCGCCTCGTCGAGCCGCCGTTCCAGGACGGCGAGCAGCGACGGGTGCGGGCCCAGCGGACGCCCGTACGTGTACGAGATGCCGGGGTGCCGTTCCTTCTCGCGGGCGAGCGCCGCCGGGATGTCGCCCTTGGCGTGCCCGGCGGACACCAGCATCAGCGGTACGGCCGCGAAGCGCCGCACGCCCCGTCCGACGAGCTCGGCGACGGCCTCGCCGAGCGGCGGCGGCGACAGTTCGATGAACCCGCCCGCGACGGGCAGGTCGGGGTGGCGGCGGCCCAACTCCCGTACGAAGTCGCGGAAGGCCTCGGCTCCGGCCTCGTCCCGGGTGCCGTGTCCGGCGATGAGCAGGGCGGGGGCAGGGGTGGTCACGATGTCTCCTTGGCGGATTGTGAAGCCTCGGTGGCCTGGGGAACGGGGTGGTACGGCGGGACGCCGGCTGCGGCGGTGACCGCCGGCCGGAGCCCGCCGGACACGGTGCGGGCGGTGGTCGGGCCGCTCGCGACGCGCGGTTCGGATGCGGGTACGCCGGGCCGGCGGGCGCGCGGCGACCGGCAGGACACCCGCCCGACGGGCCGTGCCGGGCGGTCCGGTCCGTCGGTGTGCGTGGCCCGAGCCCGCGGGGAGCGCGGGCTCATCCGGCCGTCTCCTGCCAGCGGTAGCCGCGCGGCGTCACCATGCGCCCGGCGATGTCACGGGTCGCCGTGTTCCCCACGGTGACCACGGTCATCATGTCCACCGTCGCCGGATCGAGCGCCGAGAGGCTGGTGAGCCGGCTCGACTCGTCCGGACGTGACGCGTTGCGCACGACACCCACCGGTGTCCGCGGCTCCCGGTGCTCGGCGAGGATCGCCAGCGCCTTCGGGAGCTGCCAGTCGCGGCCCCGGCTACGGGGGTTGTAGAAGGTCACCACGATGTCGGCCTCGGCGGCGGCCCGCACCCGGCGCTCGATGACCTCCCAGGGCGTGTGCAGGTCGGAGAGGCTGATCGACACGTGGTCGTGGCCGAGCGGGGCACCCAGGATCGCTCCCGCCGCCAGCGCCGCCGTCACCCCGGGCACCCCGACCACGTCGATGTCGTCGGACGCCTCGGCCAGCGCGGGCGACGCCATCGCGTACACGCCCGCGTCGCCGCTGCCGATCAGGGCGACGGCCTGCCCGCGCCGGGCCTCGGCCACCGCGGTCCGCGCCCGCTCCTCCTCCGCGCCCAGCCCCGATTCCAGGACACGGGTGCCCGGGCGCAGCAGATCGCGGATCTGGTCGACGTACTGGTCGAGCCCGACGAGCACCGACGCACGCCGCAGTTCCTGCTCGGCGCGCGGGGTGAGCAGGTCGCGGGCGCCCGGTCCGAGACCGACGACCGCGAGCCGGCCGCGGGCCACGCGTCGCACGACCGCGCAGGTCGCCATCGCGGGACGCCCGTCGGCGCGCCCCGACTTGCGCTTGGGGACGAGGAGTTCGCCACCGCCGTGGAGGGCGGCGGCCTCCGCCACCGAGGGGGTGCCGACGGCGGCGAGCGGTGCGTCCGACGGGTTCGGCACGTCCACGCGCGCCAGTTCGTCCGCGGCGTACGTCACCAGCGGCACCCCGAGGCGCTCGGCGGCCCCGACGATGCCGGGCTCACCGGCCTTGGCGTCCACGGTGGCGAGTTCGCCCACCGACCGCACGGACAGCCCGGCCTCCCGCAGGGCGTCCTCGACGAGCCCCAGCACCTCGTCGACGGGCGCGCCGCTGGACGCGCCCACACCCACGACGAGGGACGGCGGACGCAGCACGACCTCCCGGTCGGCGGCCGGCACGAGCCGGTCGGTGACCCGGATCGTGCACACGCCCTCGTCCGTGACCGGCAGCGGAGGCAGCGGCCACGCCAGCTCGGCCGACAGGCCGACGGGTTCACCGTCGAGCAGGGCGCGGGTGACGCCGGCGACGTCCCCCTCCACGGGGAAACCGAGGGTGTCCAGACCGGGGACGCCCACCGCGTCGGTCGCCGTGGTCACCACGGGTGCGGCGCCGAGCACCGCGCCGACCTCGCGGGCGAGTTCGTTCGCCCCGCCGCCGTGACCGCCGACGAGGGACACCGCGAAGCGCCCCGCCTCGTCGACGCACACGATCCCCGGGTCCGACGTCTTGTCGCCCAGCAGCGGTGCGACGAGCCGTACGACCGCGCCGGTGGCGAGGAAGCACACGAGCCGGTCGCACTCCGCGAACGCCCGCCGCACGGCGTCGGCGACGGACCCGTCGTACACCCGCGTGCGGGAGGGCCAGGCCGCGGCCAGCCGGTCACGCGCCGCCGCGCCGGCCGCCGTGGCGGAAATCAGGCCGATCACTGGGGACTCCTTCGATACGGGCCGGGGGTCTGACACCCCACAGCAGGAAGACGGGGTTGGTGGCGGCGAGCCGGTCGACACCGCCGGGCAGCGCCGCCAGCCGGGACGACTGCAACAGCACGCCGTCGCAGTCGAACCCGGCGGCGACGAGCGCGTCGCGGGCCGCCGGCACCCGGTCCAGCGCGGCCATGGCCACCACCACGGCACGCCGGGCCCGCCGCGCGCAGGCCGTGACGATCACGGGCAGTTCACGTCCGCCGCCGCCGATGAACACGGCGTCCGGATCGTCCAGGCCGGACAGCGCCGTGGGCGCCGCCCCGTGCACGACGCGTACGTCCACGCCGTGCGCCTCGGCGTTGGCGCGGATCCGCTCGACGCCGTCCACGCTCTTCTCGACCGCGGCGACCGCGGCGCCGAACCGCGCGCACTCGACGGCGACGGAGCCGGAGCCCGCGCCGACGTCCCAGACCAGGTCGCCCGGGCGCGGACCGAGCCGGGCCAGCGCGAGCGCACGCACCTCGAATTTGCTGATCATCGAGTCACGATGGGCGAACTCGCTCTCGCCCAGGGCCCATCGGTCGGGCCCCGGACGGGGCCCGGCGACGGTCCGCGCCGGGCCGAGGGCGCGCGCCTCGTCCAGGCACAGCACGACGCTCACCGCCGTCCCCCAGTCACGGGCGGCGGCCTCGGCGGGCGTCACCCGCTCCACGCGCTCGCGGCCGGGGTCGCCGAGGGCGCTCGCCACGACGAGGACACGTGTCCCGCACCCGTGCGCGAGGGCCGCGCCCAGCTCAGCCGGCCCGGAGCCCGGGCCGGTCAGCACGGCCACCTTCGGATGAGCACGGCACACGTTCACGGCGGTGCGCAGATCACGCCCGTGCGCGCTCACCACCACCGCGTCGTCCCAGGGCACTTTGAGCCGCGCGAACGCGGTGGCGACGGACGAGACTCCGGGGTGCACGTCCAGCCGGTCCGGCCCGAACCGCCCGGCCAGCGCCCGTACGATCCCGAAGAACCCCGGGTCGCCGGAGGCGAGCACCACGACCCCGTCGCCGGGCGCGCCGGCCGGTCCCGTCCCGTCCGGCCGCGCGGACCCCGCCGCCCGCTCCGCGGAGCGTTTCTCCACGTACTGCTCGATCGCGTCCAGCGCGGGCGCCAGCGGCCCGAGGACGATCCGCTCCACCGCGTCCGGCAGCCTTGCCGCCGTCAGATGACGGCGGGCGCCCACCACGAGACCGGCCCCGGCGAGCGCGGCCTCGGCGTCCGCGGGCAACGGCGCGCCCGTCCCCGTACCGACGACGGTGATCACGACGAACCGCTCCTGCGTGCCGCGCGCAGCTGCGCGCGCGCCTGCGGGTCGGCCTTGCGGAAGCCGTGGAAGTGACCGGGGTGGTAGAGGTGCGAGCGGGTGCCGCTCGCATCGAGCGCCGGACCGACCAGGAACAGCGTGTGCTTCCACAGCTTGTGCTCCTTGACGGTCTCCTCCAGGGTGCCGATCGTGCACCTGACGACCAGTTCCTCGGGCCAGGTCGCCTGGTGGGCGACCACGACCGGCGTGGACGTCGGATAGCCGCCCTCCAGCAGCTCCCGGACGAGCTGCCCGCTGCGCGCGGCCGACAGGAACAACGCCATCGTCGTCCCGTGCCGGGCGAACTCCCGCACCTCCTCCCCGGGCGGCATCGGCGTCTTGCCCCCGCCGAGCCTGGTGAGGATCACGGACTGCGCGACCTCGGGGATCGTCAGCTCGCGCTGAGCGAGCGCGGCGACCGCGGAGAAGGAGGAGACGCCGGGCACGATCTCCGTCTCGATCCCGATGGCGGCACACCGATCGACCTGCTCCTGCGTGCCGCCCCAGAGCGCCGGGTCGCCGGAGTGGATCCGGGCCACCCGCAGGCCCTGCGCCGCGGCCCGCTCGTACACGGCGACGACGTCCTCGAGGGACATCGTCGCGGAGTCCAGGATCTCCGCGCCCTCCCGCGCGTGGTCGAGGACCTCGGCCTGCACCAGGCTGGCCGCCCAGATCACGACGTCCGCCTCGGCGATGGCGCGCGCGGCGCGGAACGTCAGCAGGTCGGCGGCGCCGGGGCCGGCACCGACGAAGGTCACCTTGCCGGTGGGGGCTTCGGCCATGGGAATCGGTCCTCTCCTACACAGTGCGAGTACTACGGCTGCGGGCACCGCGAATGCGGTGATCGCGAAAAGTCAGCGGACGATCCGCCGTCGGACGTGCGCGAACGGGGGTTGATCGGATAGCAAGGGCGTATGGCGGTCCTCGTAGCGCTCGGCGCGTTCCTGATGACGCTGGCCGGCGGCTGGACGGCACAGCGTGTGACCGACCGCCGCCACCTGGTCCTGGGCCTGGCCGGCGGGCTGATGCTCGGCGTGGTCGGCCTGGACCTGCTGCCCGAGGCGCTCCAGGCAGCGGGCGAGGAGGTCTTCGGCGTACCGTCCGCGCTGCTGCTGTTCGTCGCGGGATTCCTGCTGGCGCACCTGGTGGAGCGGCTGCTTGCCCATCGTCAGGCCGCGCACGGCGGCGAGGAGGACGGCGGACGCGCGCCCGAGGTGGGCCTGACGGCCGCCGCGGCGATGGTCGGTCACAGCGCGATGGACGGCGTCGCGATCGGCGCGGCCTTCCAGATCGGCGGCGGGATGGGTCTCGCGGTCGCCCTCGCGGTGGTCGCGCACGACTTCGCGGACGGCTTCAACACGTACACGATCACGAGCCTGTACGGAAACGCCCGCCACAAGGCGATCACGATGCTCGTCGCGGACGCCTGCGCCCCCGTGGCCGGCGCGGCCTCCACGCTCTTCTTCACCATCCCGGAGCAGGTGCTCGGCTGCTATCTCGGGCTCTTCGGCGGTGTCCTGCTCTACCTCGCCGCCGCGGAGATCCTTCCCGAGGCGCACCACGAGCACCCGGCCCGCTCGACCCTGCTGTGCACGGTCGCGGGCGTGGGCTTCATCTGGCTGGTGGTCGGTATCGCGGGCTGAGGCCGGGCGGTTCACAGTTTTCCGCCGCGGGTGCCGTCACGTCGCGCGGGCGCGATGAGCGTCGACAGGTAGGGGAGGGCCGCGCCGTCCAGTTCGGCCGCGGAGCGGATGGACTCGCCCTCCAGGCCGAGCGCGGAACCCCACACGGCGTCGTCGATCCGGCCGGTCTCGCGCAGCGCCTCGGCCACCTCCCGCGCCTGCCGCCCGAACTTGTACGCGACCACGGTCCCCGGTCCGCCGAGGGCGTCCTTCAGCACGGTGGCCCCCGCCGTCACCGGGACCAGCACCAGCGGCTCGGTCCCTTCGGTCAGCACCGCGCCCGACCGTGCGGCGAGGTCCTGCATGGCGGTGATCCCGGGCACGGTCTCGATCACCGTCCCCGGCACGAGCTCGCCGATCGTCCGAGCGAGATAGGTGAACGTCGAATACACGTTGGGGTCGCCGATGGTCGCGAACGCCACCGTGGCGTGCCGGGTGAGGAGCTCCGCGACCCGGCCGCCGGCGGCGTCCCAGGCGGCCTCGCGGCGTGCCCGGTCGGTCCGCTCGTTGAGCGCGAACACGACCCGCACGACCTTCTCCCCGGGCACGTAGTGCAGCACGGTCGCCTCCGCACGTCCGGGCTCGCCGCCGTCCTGACCGTCCGGCGCGGCCATGACGGGTACGACGACGACCTCGGCGGCGCGCAGGGCGTTGACACCCTTGACGGTCACCAGCTCGGGGTCACCGGGGCCGACCCCGACTCCGATCAGCTTGCTGCTCATGACGTCAGGCACCTCTCCACGAACCGACGGGCGACACCGGGCTCGGACGCCCAGTGCGTGTGCAGATAACTCGCGTGCACACCTTGTTGTACGAAACCTTCGAGCCGCCGCTCAGGGGCGCGCACACCCCAGGCGGGAGCCGCCCCGGCGCCGGGGTCGACGACGGTCCGGTGGAACTCGTGCCCGCGCATCCGTGTACCGGCCGCGGCGAGCACACTGTCGGACACGGCGACGGCATCGCGGTAGCCCAGCGTCAGCCGTTCCGTCATGCGCGCCGTGGCGTCGAGCACCCCGCACATGGGCCGCCCGTCGAGCTCACGGCACAGGTAGAGCAGGCCGGCGCACTCGGCGGCGACGGGAGCACCGCTCAGCGCCAGCTCCGCGACGGCCTTGCGCAGCGGCTCGTTGGCGGACAGCTCGGCCGCGTACACCTCGGGGAAACCACCGCCGACGACCAGCCCCGTGATGCCGTCCGGCAGTTGCTCGTCGTGCAGCGGGTCGAAGGTGACGACCTCGGCCCCGGCGGCGGTCAGCAGCTCACCGTGCTCGGCGTAGGAGAAGGTGAACGCGGCGCCACCCGCGACGGCGATCCTCGGCCGCGGCCCGTCCGCCGCGCGGGGGCGGGAGCGTCCGGGCAGCCCCGAGGGGTCCGCGGGCCCGGTCGCCGCAGACGGGCCGGGCCAGGGCTGCGGGAGAGGACCGGCCACGGCCTCGGCCGGATCCCACGCGGCGACCGGCAGCGCCCCGGCGCCCCGCGCCAGCGCGGCCAGGGCCTCCAGGTCGCACCCCTCGGCCACCTGAGCGGCCATGGCCGCCACGGCCTGAACGGCGGCGGACCGCCGCTCGGCGACGGGCACCAGCCCGAGGTGCCGCGACGGCGTGTCCACCTGCGGGGCGCGGCGCAGCACACCGAGCACGGGCACGCCCGCCGAGTCCAGCGCGTCGCGCAGCAGCGCCTCGTGCCGGTCGGAGCCGACCTTGTTCAGGACGACCCCGGCGACCCGCACCTCGGGGTCCCAGGACGCGAAACCGTGCACCAGCGCGGCCACCGACCGCGACTGCGACGAGGCGTCCACGACGAGCACGACCGGCGCCCTGAGCAGCTTCGCGACCTGCGCGGTGGACGCCAGTTCGCCCTCCCCGGCGGCCCCGTCGTACAGACCCATCACGCCCTCGACGACCGCCAGGTCGCAGCCGCGCGCACCGTGCGCGAACAACGGCGCCACGAGCTCCGGCCCGCACAGGTACGCGTCGAGATTCCGTCCCACGCGCCCGGTGGCGAGCGCGTGATATCCGGGATCGATGTAGTCCGGCCCCACCTTGTGCGGGGACACGGCGAGCCCCCGCGCGGCGAACGCCGCCATCAGCCCCGTGGCAACGGTGGTCTTGCCGCTGCCCGAGGAGGGCGCGGCGACGACCAGCCGTGGGACGGACATCACCACTCGATGCCCCTCTGGCCCTTCTGACCGGCGTCCATGGGGTGCTTCACCTTGGACATGTCGGTCACCAGGTCCGCGAAGTCCACTAGCTTCTCCGGCGCGTTCCGCCCGGTGATCACCACGTGCTGGGTCCCCGGCCGGTTCCGGAGCACGTCGACGACCTCGTCGGTGTCGACCCAGCCCCAGTGCATCGGATACGCGAACTCGTCGAGCACGTACAGCCGGTACGTCTCGGCGGCCAGGTCCCGCTTGACCTGCTCCCAGCCCTCCCGGGCCTTCTCCTCGTTGTCCAGCTGCTCGTCGCGCTGGACCCACGACCAGCCCTCGCCCATCTTGTGCCAGTCGACGGTCCCGCCCTCGCCACAGGCGCCGAGCACCTTGAGCGCGTTCTCCTCGCCGACCTTCCACTTCGCCGACTTGACGAACTGGAACACCCCGATGGGCCACCCCTGGTTCCAGGCGCGCAGCGCGAGCCCGAACGCGGCCGTGGACTTGCCCTTGCCGACGCCCGTGTGCACCACGACCAGCGGACGGTTGCGCCGCTGACGTGTCGTCAGACCGTCGTCCGGCACCACGTTCGGCTGTCCCTGCGGCATTACGCGGCCCTCCTGTCGCCCTGAACTTCCCTGACCAGCCCGGCGATCGAGTCCGCCCGCAGCTCGTCCAGCGTCACCGCCGTACCGGCCAGCTCACCCGCGAGGTGCCCGGCGAGGCCCAGCCGTACCGGCCCTGTCTCGCAGTCGACGACCACGGACGCGATCCCGTCGGCCGCGAACAGCCGCGCCGCACGCCCCGCGAGCGCGACCGGCTCCGTCCCACCCGTCGCCCGGCCGCCACCCCGGCCCGAGGCGCTTCGCGCCGCCCCTGTGTCCGTGGCTCGTCCGTCCGTCACCACGACGACCAGCGGACGCCGTGCCGCGTCCCGCAGCCGCTCGACCCGCAGCACCTCGTGCGCCCTGAGCAGCCCCGCGGCGAGCGGCGTGCGCCCGCCGGTGGGCAGCGACTCCAGCCGCGCCGCCGCCGCGTCCACCGACGACGTGGGCGGCAGCGCCACCTCGGCGGCCGACCCGCGGAAGGTCACCAGCCCCACCTTGTCCCGCCGCTGGTACGCGTCGAGGAGCAGCGACAGCACGGCACCCTTCACCGCGCTCATCCGCTGCCGGGCCGCCATCGAACCGGAGGCGTCCACCACGAAGAGGACGAGGTTCCCCTCGCGGCCCTCCCGCGTCGCCTGCCGCAGATCGTCGCGCCGGACGACCAGACCGGGCCCGGAGCGCCCGCGCACCCGCTGGTGCGGCGCCGCCGCCCGTACGGTCGCCGCCAGGTGCAGCTTGGTCAGGGCGCCCCGGGGCCGCCGCGACCCGGTCGTGCGGCCGTGCTCGGTCCGCGCGCGCGAACGCCGCCCGGCCGCGCCCTCGCCGAGCCCGGGAACGCTCAGCGTCTTCGTGCGGAACGGCTTGGCGGCCCGCACCGGCGACTGCTCGCCCGCCCCGGATGCCTGCGGCTCCCCGCCCTCCCCCGACTCGGGGCGGGCGGCCGTGTCGCCGCCGGCCGGACCCTCGTCCGGCGCCGGCTGCCCACCGCCACCGGGTCCGTCCGGCCCGGGGTCCGGATCGTCGTCGCCCTGGTCCGTGTCCTGACCGCCGAACTCCTCCAGCGTCTCGTCGAGCTTGTCCTCGTCCAGCCCGGGCGCGTCGAAGGGGTTGCGGCGCCGCCGGTGCGGCAGCGCCAGCAGCGCCGCCTGACGCACGTCCTCGGCGAGCACCTCGGTGCGCCCCGCCCACGCTGCGAGCGCCGTCGCGGTCCGCGCCATGACGATGTCCGCCCGCATGCCGTCCACCTCGAAGGCCGCGCAGGTCGCCGCGATCTGCCGCAGCGCCCCGTCGCCGAGCCGCACCGACGGCAGCAGGGCGCGCGCGGCCACGATCCGGGCCCGTACCGCGGCCTCCTCGTCGGCCCAGCGCGCGGCGAAGGCCTCCGGGTCGTCGTCGTGGGCGAGCCTGCGCCGGACCACCTCGACGCGCTGGTCGGGCTCCCGGGACGCCGCGACCTCGACGGTCAGCCCGAACCGGTCGAGCAACTGCGGCCGCAGCTCGCCCTCTTCCGGGTTCATCGTCCCGACCAGCAGGAAGCGGGCCGCGTGCCGCACCGAGACGCCCTCGCGCTCCACGTAGGAGGCGCCCATCGCCGCAGCGTCCAGCAGCAGGTCGACCAGATGGTCGTGGAGCAGGTTGACCTCGTCGACGTACAGGATGCCGCGGTGCGCGTCGGCCAGCAGGCCCGGCTCGAAGGCCTTCACGCCCTCGGCGAGCGCCCGCTCGATGTCGAGCGCGCCGACCAGCCGGTCCTCGGAGGCGCCGACCGGAAGCTCCACCATGCGGGCCGGACGCGACTCGGACGCCCCCGGCCCATGGGGCCCGTCCGGGCACGCCGGGTCGGGGGCCGCCGGGTCGCAGGAGAACCGGCATCCGGAGACGACGTCCACCACCGGCATCAGGGCCGAAAGGGCGCGCACGGCCGTGGACTTGGCGGTGCCCTTCTCGCCGCGCACCAGCACGCCGCCCACCGCGGGCGACACGGCGTTCAGCAGCAGCGCGAGCCGCAGGTCGTCCTGGCCGACGACGGCCGTGAACGGGAACGGGGTACTCACTTCTCGTCGCCCTCCAAGTCGCCTTCGAGCTCCAGATAGGTGGCGCGCAGCTCTTCGATCGTGTCGGCGTCCGGCTCGGCCCACAGCCCACGGTCGGCGGCCTCCAGGAGCCGTTCGGTGATGCCGCGCAGCGCCCACGGGTTGGACTTCTTCATGAAGTCACGGTTCTCGGCGTCGAAGACGTACTCCGCGCTGAGCTTCTCGTACATCCAGTCGTCCACGACCCCGGCGGTGGCGTCGTAGCCGAAGAGGTAGTCGACCGTCGCCGCCATCTCGAAGGCGCCCTTGTAGCCGTGGCGGCGCATCGCCGCCATCCAGCGGGGGTTGACCACCCGGGCGCGGAAGACGCGGTGGGTCTCCTCGCCGAGGGTGCGGGTCTTCACCTGGTCCGGGACGGCCGAGTCGCCGACGTACGCCTCGGGGGAGGCTCCCGTCAGATGCCGCACCATGGCGACCATGCCGCCGTGGTACTGGAAGTAGTCGTCGGCGTCCACGAGGTCGTGCTCGCGGGTGTCGACGTTCTTCGCGGCCACCGCGATCCGCCGGAACGCGGTCTCCATGTCCCCGCGCGCCGCCCGCCCGTCGAGCCCGCGCCCGTACGCGTAACCGCCCCACACCGCGTACACCTCGGCGAGGTCGGCGTCCGAGCGCCAGTTGCGGGCGTCGATGAGCGGCAGCAGACCGGCGCCGTAGGCGCCCGGCTTGGAGCCGAAGACCCGGGCGGTCGCCCGCCGCCGGTCCCCGTGCTCGGCGGTGTCCTCGTCCGCGTGCGCCTTCACGAAGTTCTGCCCGGCGGACTCGTCCAGCTCGGCCACCGCCCGCACCGCGTCGTCGATCAGCCCGACGACGTGCGGGAACGCGTCCCGGAAGAAGCCGGAGATACGGACCGTCACGTCGATGCGCGGCCGGCCGAGCTCCTCCAGGGGCACGATCTCGAAGCCGGTGACCCGGCGCGAGGCGTCGTCCCAGACCGGACGGCAGCCCAGCAGCGCGAGGATCTCCGCGATGTCGTCGCCCTGGGTGCGCATCGCCGAGGTGCCCCACACGGTGAGCCCGACGGAGGTCGGGTACGCGCCCGTGTCCTGGAGGTAGCGCTGCACGAGGGAGTCCGCGAGGGACTGCCCGACCTCCCAGCTCAGCCTGGACGGGATCGCCTTGGGGTCGACGGAGTAGAAGTTCCGGCCCGTCGGCAGGACGTTGACCAGTCCGCGCGTCGGCGAACCCGAGGGCCCCGCCGGCACGTAACCCCCGTCCAGCGCCTTGAGGATGTGTCCGATCTCGTCCGTCGTCCGGGCGAGCCGCGGCACCACCTCACGGCAGGCGAACTCCAGCACGGCCACCGCGTCGGGCAGTTCGGTGCCGAGGACCTCCCGGACGAGGCCCGGGCCCTCGGCGACCGCCCAGCCGCGCTCCTCCATGCCCTCCGCGATCCGCCGGCACAGCTGCTCCAGCAGGTCGATCGCGTCCGCCCCCGTCCGGGAGGGCCCGGCGACCAGGTCGGTCAGCCCGTCCGGCACCTTGACCGGCGCGCCCGGCTCGGCGAGCAACTCCTTCTCGACCAGGCCGAAGTGTGCGGCCAGGCAGGCCCGCAGGCCCGGCAGGGCGTTCGCCGTGCCGCCCCACACCTGCGAGGCGCGCAGCACGGCCAGCACCAGGTTCACGCGCGGCTCGGCCTCGGGACCGCCACCGAGGACGTGCAGGCCGTCCCGGATCTGTACGTCCTTGATCTCGCACAGATAGCCGTCGATGTGCATGACGAACTCGTCGAAGTCGTCGTCGCCCGGTTGCTCGGCGACGTGCAGGTCGTGGTGCAGCTCGGCCGCCTTGACCAGCGTCCAGATCTGCGCGCGCACCGCCGGGGCCTTCGTCGGGTCCAGGTCGCAGACGAGCGCGTACTCGTCGAGCAGCTGCTCCAGCTTGGCCAGGTCGCCGTAGGTGTCCGCACGCGCCATCGGCGGCACGAGGTGGTCGACGACGGTGGCGTGCCCGCGGCGCTTGGCCTGGGTGCCCTCGCCGGGGTCGTTGACGATGAACGGGTAGATCAGCGGCAGCTCGCCGAGCACGGCGTCCGGCGCGCAACCCCCGCTGAGGCCGAGGCCCTTGCCCGGCAGCCACTCCATCGTGCCGTGCTTGCCCATGTGGACGATCGCGTCGGCGCCGAAGCTGTTCTCCAGCCACCGGTAGGCCGCCATGTAGTGGTGGGAGGGCGGCATGTCGGGGTCGTGGTAGATCGCGATCGGGTTCTCGCCGAAGCCGCGCGGCGGCTGGATCATCACGACGACGTTCCCGAACTGCAGGGAGGCGAGCACGATCTCGTCCCCGTCGACGTACAGGCTGCCCGGCGGCTCGCCCCACGCCTGCAGCATGGCCTCCCGCAGCCCCGGGTCGAGCTCGTCGAACCAGGCCCGGTAGTCGGCGAGCGGCACCCGCGCGGGAGCGGCGGCCAGCTGGTCCTCGGTGAGCCACTCGACGTCGTGACCGCCCGCCTCGATCAGCCGGTGGATCAACTCGTCGCCGTCGTCGGGGTATTCGGTCAGCGAGTACCCCGCGCCCCGCAGTGCGTCCAGGACCCGCACCGCCGAGGCGGGCGTGTCCAGGCCGACCGCGTTGCCGACCCGCGAGTGCTTGGTCGGGTAGGCGGTGAAGACCAGCGCGAGCTTCTTCTCCCCGTTCGGCTTGTGCCTGAGCCGGGCGTGCCGCACCGCGATCCCGGCGACCCGCGCCGCCCGCTCGGGGTCGGCGACGTACACCGGGACGTCGTCTGGGCCTTGCTCCTTGAAGGAGAACGGCACCGTGATCAGCCGCCCGTCGAACTCCGGGATGGCGACCTGCATCGCCGCGTCCATGGGGGACAGGGCGGCGTCCGAGGCGTCCCAGGCGCTCCGCGAGGAGGTCAGGCACAGCCCCTGGAGGACGGGCACGTCCAGGTCGGCGAGCGCGCCGATGTCCCACGCCTCCTCGTCGCCGCCCGCGGACGCCTGCGAGGCGTGCGTGCCGCCCGCCGCGAGCACGGTGGCGACCAGCGCGTCGGCCCTGCCGAGGATCTCGTACAGGCCCGGGTCCGCGCCGCGCAGCGAACCGCAGAACACCGGCAGCGCGTTGGCGCCCCGCGCCTCGATCGCGTCGCACAGCGTGTCCACGAACGCGGTGTTGCCGGACAGCTCGTGGGCCCGGTAGAACAGCACGCCGACCGTGGGACGGCCCTCGGCGGCCACGCGCTCGCCGTGCACACCGAACTCGGCCGTCCGCTGCGGCTCCTCGAAGCCCTCCCCGGTGAGCAGCACGGTGTCGGAGAGGAACCGCGCCAGTTCGGTGAGGTTGGCCGGGCCACCCTCCACCAGATAGCGCAGCGCCTCCGCGACCACACCGGCGGGCACCGACGACTCGGCCATCAACTCGGCGTCGGGCACGGACTCGCCGCCGAGCAGGACGGTCGGCACACCCGACGCCCTCAGCACGGCCAGACCCTCCTCCCAGGCGCGCTTTCCGCCCAGCAGCCGTACGACGGCGACGTCCGCGCCGTCGAGAAGGGCGGGCAGCTCCGCCACGACGTCCACCCGGGTCGGATTGCCGATCCGGTACGGGGCACCGGAGGCACGGGCCGCCAGCAGATCCGTGTCGGCGGTCGACAACAACAACACTGTGCTCATGCGGGCGCTCCCGGTGGAATGAAAGGCAGTCCTTGCGGCGCGCCCGACTCGATGAGCCGCAACAGCGCGTCCGTGTCCGCGTGTTCCTCGATCAGATCGCCGAGCCGGTCCAGCTGCTCCTCGCGCAGCGCCGCGAACGACGTGTCCGCGGCCGGCACGAAGCGGCGGCCCGCGGCGGCGGCCACCTCGCGCAGGAAGGCCCGCCGGAATCCGTCCGACTCCAGCGAACCGTGCCAGTGGGTGCCCCACACGGAGCCGACCCGGCATCCGTCCAAGAAGGCTTCCCCACCGGTGACATGGGCGACACCGTGGTGGATCTCGTACCCCTCGACCCGTTCGCCCAGGGCCTCGCCGACCGGTCTGGTCAGGGTCTTCTCGTGCGCGAACCGCACCCGCACCGGCAGCAGTCCGAGCCCGTCGACGTGACCGGCGCGGCTCTCCACGCCGTCCTCGATGTGCTCGCCCAGCAACTGGAAGCCGCCGCAGATGCCGAGCGTGGGCCGCCCCTCGGCGGCCCGGCGCAGCAGCGCGTCGGCGAGTCCGCGCTCGCGCAGCCACTCCAGCGCCTTCACGGTCCCCCGCGTCCCGGGCACCACGACCAGGTCGGCGTCGGCGAGTTCCTCGGCCCGGTCCACGAACCGCACGACCACGCCCGGTTCGGCGGCCAGCGCGTCGACGTCCGTGAAGTTCGACATGAGCGGGACCGCGCAGACGGCGACCCGCAGAACGTCCTCGCCGACAGGGGCGCTGACCCCCGACTCGCGGACCGCCCCGCGCAGCGACACCCGCAGCCCGTCCTCCTCGTCGATGCCGAGGCCGTGCCGGAACGGAAGCACACCGTAGGAGGGCCGCCCGGTGAGGTCCTTCAGCATGTCGAGACCGGGATCCAGCAGCGAGACATCACCGCGGAACTTGTTGACGAGGAACCCGGCGACGAGCGCCTGGTCCTCGCGCGACAGCAGCGCGACCGTCCCGAAGAAGGAGGCGAACACACCGCCGCGGTCGATGTCGCCGACGACGAGCACGGGCAGCCCCGCATTGCGGGCGATGCCCATGTTCACGATGTCGGTGCGCCGCAGATTGATCTCGGCAGGACTGCCGGCCCCCTCACAGATCACCGCGTCATACGTGCCCCGCAACTCGGCCAGACAGTCCAGGACCGTGCCGAGGAGCGCCTGTTGGCGGCCCCCGTGGTAGCCGCGCGCGCTCATCTCGCCCACGGGCCTGCCCATGAGCACGACCTGACTGCTCCGGTCGCTGCCCGGCTTGAGCAGCACGGGGTTCATGAGCGCGGTCGGCTCCACGCGTGCGGCCTGCGCCTGCATGGCCTGCGCGCGCCCGATCTCGGCGCCCTCACGGGTGACGAACGAGTTGAGGGACATGTTCTGCGCCTTGAACGGCGCGACCTTGACGCCCCGTCGCACCAGCCACCGGCAGATCCCGGCGGTGACGACGCTCTTGCCGGCGTCGGAGGTCGTTCCGGCGATCAGCAGTCCGCCGCTCATGACAAGGCTCCTTCGCGCGCTCCGGCATCCATGGCGTACCCCTCCCCGGTCATGCCCCGGCCCCTCGTCGCCGCGCGGCGACGCGCCCGAGGAGCGTGCGCGCGACGGCGCACGCGCCCAGCGCCAGCCAACCCACGCGACGCGACAGCCGTACGGCCCGTTCGATGTCGGCGACGGCCACCGCGCGGCCGTTGCCGTTGAGGACGGGCCGGTGCTCGACCCGGCCCGCGTACGAGAGCGTCCCGCCGAGCCGCACCCCGAGCGCCCCCGCGAACGAGGCCTCCACCGGACCGGCGTTGGGACTCGGATGCTTGTGGGCGTCCGTGCGCCAGGCGTGGGCGGCGCCGCGCGGGGCGCCACCGGCGACGGTCGCGAGAACGGCGGTCAGCCGCGCCCCCGGCCAGCCCGCGACGTCGTCGAGCCGCGCGGAGGCCCAGCCGTACCGCCGGTACTTGGGCGACTTGTGCCCGACCATCGCGTCGAGCGTGTTCACGGCGCGGAAGGCGACCAGACCGGGGGCTCCGCCGACGGCCCCCCACACCAGGGCTCCCACCACGGCGTCGGAGGTGTTCTCGGCGACGGACTCGACGACGGCCCGCGCGATCCCGTCGGCGTCCAGCGCCTGGGGGTCGCGCCCGCACAGGTGCGGCAGCCGTTCCCGGGCCGCCTCCACGTCGCCCGCGGCGAGCGCCGAGCCGATCGCCCGCGCCTCACGGCCGAGTGTGGTGCCGCCGACGACGGCCCAGGTGGCCGCGGCGGTCAGCGCGACGGAAGCGGCGGGGGAGGGCCGGACGGCACGGTGGGCGAGGGCGGCGAGGGCGGTGGCACCGCCCACGCACACGGCGGTGTGCAGCGCACCCCGTCCGCGGTCGTCCCGCCACAACACCCGTTCCACGGCGCCCGCGGCCCGCCCGAACACGGCGACCGGGTGCCCCCGGCGAGGATCACCGAGCAGCAGGTCGCCGAGAAGGCCGGCGGCGGCGCCGTACGCGAAGACGCGATCGGCACGCATCGGTTCAGCCGGCCGTCAGGTCGGTCTCAACCGTCGTTAGCGTCCTGCGCAGAGCACTTGGGCAGCCGTGCATGGCGACATGTCCTCACTCAGGGTGTCCACGCCCTGGTTCGACGAGACCGGCGGTGAGAGTTCCTGGCTCCCGGGACATCTCTTCCCCGGTGACAGTGGCGGGACCGCGCCGGACTTGCACCGGCTTCCTCTCTTGCCGCCGTACTTGGCTCCGGCAGTCCACCACGGGGCGAGAACAGCCGTCAACTTGCTGTTGACCTGCGAGGAGAGAGTGTGCTGAGCCCCACACCGCCACCACGCCCGGCTGCCCGCCAAGACCGAATTGCACCGTGTCCCGGGGCCGTTGCGCAGGCCCGCGGCCCGCCTTCCGGCGACCTGGGACGCATCCCGCCGGGCGCGACCGCCCGCAGTCCTCGCGCGCCCCCGGGCCCCGGCACGACGACGGGCGGGTACGGGACGCCATGTCCCGTACCCGCCCGTCGTGCGGCAGAGCGTCGCCTGTGTCAGGAGACGATGATGAAGATCCCGTACGCCACTGCCGCCGCGCAGGCCGCGAAGCAGGCGTACGCGCCGGTGACCGCGAGGGCCGCCGAGTCGCCCCGGACGGACGCCGACTCGCGCTTGGAGAGGCCGACGATGCCGAGGGTGAAGAGGCCGACGAGTGCCACGGTCGCCCCGAGGCTGACTCCGAAGACGGAGCCGAGGGCTGCCCAGTCGATGTTCATGCTGTTCGTTCCTTACACCGTGGCCGGGCGGGTGGGCTCGGCGGAGGGGCCGGGGTCCGGCACCGGGATGGTGGCCTTGAGCTCGGTGTCGGCCGCGGTGACCGGGCCGGCCGGCGGCACGGCGACGGCGGCCATCGCCGTGGTGACGACGCCCGCGGGCTCGGCGTCGACGTCGTTCACGTTGTGGACGGTGACCGGCTGGCGTCGCGACAGCGTCCAGATGGCGCCGGCGCCGGCGACCAGCAGCACGCCCGTGAGGACGATGCCCCAGGTGCCCTGCTTGGTCAGGAACTCGGCGGAGGCACCGGCCAGACCCGCGGCCGGCAGGGTCAGACCCCAGGCCACGAACATGCGGGTCGCGGTCGACCAGCGGACCACACCGCCCTTGCGGCCGAGGCCCGAGCCCATCACGGCGCCGGAGCACACCTGGGTGGTGGAGAGGGAGAAGCCGATGTGCGAGGAGGCCAGGATGGCCGTCGCGGCGCTGGTCTGGGCGGCGAAGCCCTGCGGCGGCGCGAGGTCGGTGAGGCCCTTGCCCATCGTGCGGATGATGCGCCAGCCGCCCAGGTAGGTGCCGAGCGCGATGGCCATACCGGCCGAGACGATGACCCAGGTGGGAGGGTTCGAGCCGGGGGCGATGACGCCGCCGGTGACCAGGGCCAGGGTGATGATGCCCATCGTCTTCTGAGCGTCGTTCGTGCCGTGGGCGAGGGAGACCAGGCCGGCGGAGGCTATCTGGCCGGCGCGGTAGCCCTTGGCGGTCGCCTTCTCCTCGACGCGACCGCCGATGCGGTAGGTCAGCCGGGTGGCCAGCATGGCGGCGATTCCGGCCACGATCGGCGCGGCCACCGCGGGGATGAGCACCTTGGTGACGACGGTCGAACCGTTCACCGACGACCAGCCCGCCGACATGACGGCGGCACCGATGAGGCCGCCGAAGAGTGCGTGGGAGGAACTGGAGGGCAGACCCAGGAGCCAGGTCAGCAGATTCCACAGGATGGCGCCGACGAGCGCCGCGAAGATCACTTCGGTGCGTATGCCCTCTTCGTTGATGATTCCGCCGGAGATCGTCTTGGCGACCTCCACCGAGAGGAACGCACCGACGAGATTCAGCACGGCGGACATGGCCACCGCCGTCTTGGGCTTGAGAGCGCCGGTCGAGATGGTCGTCGCCATCGCGTTGGCAGTGTCGTGGAAACCGTTCGTGAAATCGAACACGAGAGCGGTGACGATCACGATTCCGAGGAGGAGCGTGATGTGTTCCATTTACCCAGGCTTCTGTTGGACGTCAGTGGCATGTGGACCGTAAGCAACCTGGGTGAACGGAAGATGAACTGAGGCGGACCGGGGGGTGTCTCAATCGGTGGGATGTCCCTCCGTTTACGCCGGAGGGGACCCCCGCTCCTCGAACGCAGGCGGAATATCGGGATCCGCTACCAGTGTCTAGCCTCGGGTGAGCCTCTTGAGTCCGGACATGGACCCATTGAAGAGATTTTGGTCACCCGGCAGGCTGCCGCTGTTGTCGTACTGCCAGAACGTCCAGTACGACCAGCCGGCGGGCAGGGTGCCGGCATCCGCGGAGTCGTAGCGCGCCAGCCACAGGGCGTGGTTCGCGCCGAAGGCCCGGCTGGCGCCGGTGCAGGTGTTCCACCAGTGCGTGGTCGTGTAGATCACCGGGCGGCGGCCGGTCCGCCGCTTGACCTCGTCGCTGAACGCCTTGATCCAGCTCACCATCCCGGCCTTGCTCAGGCCGTAGCACTTGCGCTTGCCGTACGGGTTGTACTCGATGTCCAGCGCGGGCGGCAGCGTCCAGCCGTCCGCGCGCCAGGCGCCGCCGTTGCGCACGAAGTACGCGGCCTGGGTGGTGCCGGAGGACTTGTCCGGCACCGCGAAGTGGTAGGCGCCGCGGAGGATGCCCGCGTTGCGCGCGCCGTTGTACTGCCGGCCGAAGTAGGGATTGCGGTAGGTGTGGGACTCCGTCGCCTTGACGTAGACGAACCGGGCACCCTTCGCCTTGGCGCTCCGCCAGTCGACGTTCTTCTGGTGAGAGGAGACGTCGTGCCCCTCGGGTTTTCCCGCAGCGCCCGCCGGGAGCGCGGTGAGGGCGGTGCCCGCCGCGGTGAGCGCCGCCACGACGGCCGTCGCGGCCGTGGTGCGGACATGGCGATGGAATGGTTTGTGATCACGGGCCATATTTCCCCCCGGAATGGCGACGTGTGCGACAAATCCCCCAGAGGCTACTGGAAGATCGGCGACCGGACGTCGATCACCGGCCAATCCACCTCGGAGGGTGATCCGTGCCCATATGTGCCCTTACGGAGGCGTGGGCTCCGGCCTAAAGTGCCCTCGCCCGCGACGCGTCGAGGTCACCTGCTGGCAGGATCGCGGCATGGCTGAACAGCGGCGGGACGCACGGGACGTGCGGGAGGAAGCACAGGCCGCGGGTGCGCGGGACGCGAGGGACGTGGGGGACGCGGTGGCGCGGGCCTGGGAGGAGCTCGTGGCGACGGCCCGTCGGACGGTGGCCGACGGACTGGTCGTCGGAACGTCGGGCAACGTGTCGGTCCGCGTCGGCGACACCGTCCTGGTCACGCCGACGGGAGTGCCGTACGACCGTCTCGCGCCCGAGGACGTCGTCGGCGTCGGCCTCGACGGGCGGCAGGTGCTCGGTTCGCTGCTGCCGACGAGCGAACTGCCGATGCATCTCGCGGTCTACCGCGCGACGGACGCCGTCGCCGTCGTCCACACCCACGCGGCCCACGCGACGGCCGTCTCGACGCTCGTCCCCGAGCTCCCGCTGATCCACTACATGGCCGGCGCCCTCGGCGGACCGGTCCGTGTCGCCCCGTACGCGACGTACGGCACCGCGGAGTTGGCCGAGAACATGCTCGGGGCCCTCGACGGCCGCACCGCCTGCCTCCTCCAGAACCACGGCACCGTCGCCCACGGCGCGTCCCTGTCCCAGGCGTACGACCGCACGGCCCAGCTGGAGTGGATGTCCCGCGTCTGGCTCCTCGCCGCGTCGGTCCCCGGCCTCACCCCGAACCTGCTGACCCCGGCCCAGGTGACCCGGGCGGGCGAACACCTGAAGACCTACGGCCAGAAACCGTAGCCCCGACCGCCACCGTCACTCCTCCGGCCGACTCCGGACCCGGGGGTCGCGCAGGACCGGCCATCCGCGGTCGGGGGTGCTTGTCCCGCCGCCGGGGCGCCCGGTCGGGGGTGCTTGTCCCGCCGCCGCGGCGCTCGGCCGGGGGTGCTTGTCCCGCCGCCGGGGCGCTCGGCCGGGGGTGCTTGTCCCGCCGCCGGGGCGCCCGGCCGGGGGTGCCTGTCCCGCCGCCGGGGCGCCCGGCCACGACGGACCGTCCGGTGGTGACGAGCCCGGGCACGGGTGGAGTCCCGCCCGCCTCGGCCAGGGGAGAGGCGCCCTCCAGCCGCTGTGGCGCTCGTCCGGGACGGACCACCGCTGGTCCGGCACGGGTGCGGCGTGCCTGCCCGACCGGGGGAGAGATTCCCTCCCACCGACGCGGCGCCCGACCGGGACGGACCACCCCGGTGGTGCCGAGCCCGGCGCGCCCAGACCCACGGAAGGCCCCCCCGGTCCTCGGGCGTGCCCCGCGCTCCCACTGGCCGACCACGGGCTCCCCCGGGAGACTGAACCCGTGCGCACTGTCAAAGCGACGGCCGCAGCCGTCACCGTAGCCATCGCCGCGGGCGCAGCCTCCGTGGCGGCCGGCCGGTTCGCCAGCGACGCCGCACTGAAGGCGTCACCCGGCCGGCCCCTGCCCACCGAACCCCGGCTCACCGTGCACGCCACGACGGCCGGCGGGATCACGCTCACCCGTGATCTGGCCTCACTGCGTCCGGGCACCTACGGCCTCGCAGGCAACGGCTCCCACGCGGTCGTCGGCCCGGTCCTGCGCGGCACGCCCCACCCCGCCGACACGGTCGTCCGCCGTCTGGAGCGCGTCACCCACGGCGCCCTGGAGCCCGGCGACAAGGTGTGGCTCACCCCCAACCTGCACATCGGCGACCCGAGCTCCGCCCTCGGCCTGGAGACCGCCGACGTCGACGTCCCCGGCGAACTCGGCGCGCTGCCCGCCTGGTTCGTGCCCGCGGTCCGCGACACGTGGGTGATCGCCGTGCACGGCCTGGGCACCACCCGCGAGCACCCCATGAACGTCATGGAGTTCCTGAACCGCTACCACTTCCCGGTGCTCGACATCGCCTACCGCGGCGACCTCGGCGCCCCCCGCTCCCAGGACGGGCTGAGCCACCTCGGCGAGACGGAGTGGCGCGACCTCGACGCCGCCATCCGCTACGCCGTGCGGTACGGCGCCGAACAGGTCGTGCTGTACGGGTGGTCCACCGGCGCCACCATGGCCCTGCTCGCCGCCACGCGCTCCGCCCTGCGCGAGCGGATCTCCGGGATCGTCCTTGACTCGCCGGTCCTCGACTGGAAGGCCACGCTGCGCGCCCTCGCCACGGCCCGCCACACGCCGGGCGCCCTGCTGCCCCTCGCGGTGCGCGCCGCCCAGGGCCGCACGGGGCTGCGTGACGAGCGGCTGGACGGCGCGCATCCCGACCACCTGAAGGTGCCCACCCTGCTGGTGCACGGGCCGGACGACACCATCGCCCCCTGGGGACCCTCGCGCCGCTTCGCCCAGCGCCGCCCCGACCTGGTCACCCTGCACACCGTCCCGCAGGCCCCGCACGGCGCCATGTGGAACGCCGACCCGGAGACCTACGAGGAGGCGCTGCGCCGGTTCCTCACCCCCTTGATGTAGCCCTGGGCCGGCTCTGTCGCCGCTTCGCGGGAACCTCTCCGGCGAAGCCGCGCACCCGCTTCCGGTTCGGTGTCGGACGACTCCCGCGACGGCCCGTGCCCGCCTGTGAAGAGCCCCCGGAGCCCCGCCCCGCGAGCACCCCCGTCGCCCTCCGTGGCATTCCGTTTGGGTTTTCGGACCGTCAACCGGAAGACTGCACCCGTGACGTCCCGTAATCCGCGCGACTCCAGGCTCCGACTCGTCAGCCCACGGCCCCTGGCCGCCGCCCCCCGAGCGGTGACACAGCGCCGCACGCGCCGCCCCGCCCCGCGGCCGCCCGAGGGCACGCCCCCGCCCGCGGAGCTGGCCAGCATGGCGCGCACCCGCCTGGCCGGCGCGGCCCGTGTCGCCCGCTGGGCGGACGCCGCCCTGCGCCCGGGCCGTGACGGCGGAACCCCCGACGGCAAGGGCACCTTGTCCGAGGCCACCGCCGAACGGGCTGCCGCCGACCTCGGGCTGAGCACCGCTCAGGTCCGCGCGGACTGGGACACGGCACGCCTCGCGGGCCTCGTCGAGGTGCACGGCGACAGTGCCCGCCCGGGATGGCGGCTGCGCGCCTGGGACCGCGACGACAGCGCCGTCCTGCGCGGCTGGGTCGCCCTCTTCGACGCCTGGTCGCTCGCCCACCCGGAGCCCGAGGACCGCGAACCCGCCGCCGTCGCCGAGGTCGTCTCCGCGATGCCCCAGGTGCTCTCCTTCCTCCAGCTCTCCGCCGGGCCCGTCCCGATGGAACAACTCCTCGACCTGCTGGAGCAGCGCGTCACGGAACTGCGCACCGCACGCTGCGAGGTCTCCTACGGCCCCCGGCCCGAGGCCGCACCGGAGGGCCCCGGGATCGCGGACGCGGAACTCGCCCCCCTCCTCGACTGGGCCCTGCACGCCCTGGCCTCCGTCGGCGCCCTCACCTACGGGGACGGACAGGCCACCCTCACCCCGCTCGGCAGCTGGGCGGTCTGGGTCAAGCTGGAGCAGATCTGCGTCGCCGCGCAGAGCCCCGCCGGGAACATCGAGCAGTCCGCCGAGGACATGCTCCGGGGCTGCGCCCAACTGCGCCCGAACGCCGCCCGGGCCGAGTACCGCGCCTGGCTCGCCGCCCGTCCCGTCGGCAGCGCGATCACCGAACTCCTCGACGCCGCCCGTGGCGAGGACGCCCTGACCCGCGGCCTCGCCTTCGAAGCCCTGCGCGTCGTCGGCGCCCCCGCCGAGCCCGATGTACGTGCCGTGGCCGGCGAGACCCCGCTGCGTCCGTACGCCCTGCTGTGGCTGGCCGAGCACGACGGCCACGACCCCGAGGACGCCCACGAGGTGCTCACCCGGGAGGAGGCGACCTGGCTGTGGGTGGACACCGCCGCCGCCGTCGCCGATCACGGCGAAGCCCCGCTCCTCGTACGGCACTTGGAGTCGGCCGTGCAGCCGACCGTGCCCGCGCTGCTCGACGCGGTCCGCGCGGTCGGACACCCGCGCACGGTGCAGGTCCTGGTCGCGCTCGCGGCCGCCCACCCGGATCCGGCGCTCGCCAAGGCCGTACGCCGGGCGGCCTTCCAGGTGCACACCGGAGGCAGCTGACGGGCGCGTCCCGCGAGCCGGTCCTCGAGTCCTACGCCCCTGTCTCCGGGGCGTAGGTGCCGAAGCTCCAGATGTTGCCCTCCAGATCGCGGGCCATGTAGTCGCGGGAGCCGTAGTCCTGGTCGGTCGGGGGCATCACGATCTCGGCGCCGTGGTCCACGGCCTGCTGGTGGTGGGCGTCGATGTCGTCCACCACCACGTACACCCCAGCCGGGCCGGCGGCCTTCATCGCGGTGTCGAACGCTCCGCCGCGGCCCTTGGACCCCAGCATCACCGCGCCGTGGCCCTGGACCAGCTCGGCGTGCATCACCGTGCCGTCCTCGCTCTCGTACACCGACGCCTCGGTGAAGCCGAAGGCCTCCGTGAGCTGCCTGATGGCCGCTTTCGCGTCCGCGTACAGCAGGGTCGGGTAGATGCTCGGGCGCCCGCCGTCCAAACCTGCCATGCCGATCACTCCCTCTGGTCCCGCCGCCGGTTCTCGACCTGTCGCCCAGTCTCGCACCGGTCACTGACAACGCCCCGCCGATCGCGGGCCGCCGCGACGGCGACCGGCGGGACGTGCGACCCGGCGGAGCGCGAAGGCCACCGGAGCACATGATCTGACGGGGCGTACGGACCGGGGGAACGGCCGCTCAGCGGAACGTGTTGCACTGCGCCATGTCGCCGCTGCTGAAGCCCCGGTAGAACCACTGCTGCCGTTGCTCGGAGGAGCCGTGCGTCCAGGTCTCCGGGGTCACCCGGCCCTGGAACCTCTCCTGGATCCGGTCGTCCCCGACGGCCGCCGCCGCGTCCAGGCCGTCGCGTATGTCGGCGTCCGTGAGGCTGGTCAGCAGCGCCTTGCCGGTCGCCGGGTCCTTCGTGGTCGTCGCGTGGCTCGCCCACACCCCGGCGTAGCAGTCGGCCTGCAGCTCAGTGCGCACCGAGTTGCTGTTCGCGCCGGTCACGCCGTCCTGTGCCTTGGCCAGCGTGCCCATCAGGTCCTGCACGTGGTGCCCGTACTCGTGCGCCACCACGTACGCCTGGGCGAACGGGCCGCCGCTGGAGCCGAACCTGTCGCGCAGTTCGTCGAAGAAGCCGAGGTCCAGGTAGACCTTCCGGTCGCCCGGGCAGTAGAAGGGCCCGACGGCGGACGTGGCCGTGCCGCACGCCGTGCCGACCCTGTCGGTGAAGAAGACCGTCGGGGAGGGCGTGTAGGTGCCGCTGCGGCGTGCGAACTCCTGTGTCCAGAAGTCCTGGACGCTGTTGACCACCGCCACCATGCGGCAGTCCTCCTTGGTGTTCGCGTCGCTTCCCTTCTTGCAGGTCTGCTGGACCTGCGCGAGGGAGGAGGCGGTCGCGTCCGGCTGGCCGTCGCCCGAGGACAGGCCGAGCTGGTCGGGGCCGACCCCGAAGAACAGACCGAGGATCAGGGCCATGAGCGCGGCGACGCCGCCGCCGACGGTCGCTCTGCCGCCGGGGATTCGACTGCCGCGCACATCCTGGACCTCGGAGGTGTCCAGGTCGGCGTCGTCGTCGAACTGCATGCGCACACCACCCTCTGCCGCACGTCTCTGCGTGCCGCCATCCTCGTACGCCCCCGCAGGCCCGGCCATTCGGACGGACGTCCGAACGGGCTACGCGCCCGCCCCCGTCCGTCGTGTCGGCGGCCTCCCGCCGCCCGCGCGTCTACGCTCTGCGCCTGTCCCGTGGGACGGTCCGTGACCGTCGGAACACCCGGGACGGTCCGTGCTCCCCGCGCGGGCCGCCGAACGTGGCCGTCGGGGCGAGGGGGTCAAGGTGGTCGTCGCGCGCATCGGTGTACCGGACGCGCCGCCCACGGCCCCGGACACCTCGCCCGCCCCCACGATCCCGGTGACCCCGGCCCCGCCCACCCTCCCGGTCGCCCCGGTTCCTCGCGCCGACCCTCCCCCCGCCCCGCCCGGCGCCGTGCGGCTGCCCCGCCGGGACGCCCGGCGCCGCACCGCCCGAGCGTTCCTGTCCGTCGCCCTCGCGTTCCTCCCGGCGGTGCCGCTTCTCGTGGCGGCCCACAAGGCACGTTCCGCGCCCTTCGGGGACCGCCTCACCGTCCACGCGCGCGCGGAGCACGGACCGCGGCCCGCGCTGCGCGCGCGAGGGACGAGGGTGGAGGCGTACGACGTGGCGACCGGGCACCCTCGCTGGACCTACGCGCGCGAGGGGCGGCGGCCGCTCGTCGTGCTCCCCGCGCGCGGGGACGCGATCGCCCTCTGGGACGACGGGCTGGTCACCGCGACCGTGCGGGACGACGGCCGCGCGGTCCGCTGGCACCGGGCGCTCCCCGACGCCGCACCTTGGCTCGCGGGCCGCGGGGGAGCGGGCGTACTGCGCGTCCTCGGCCCCCGCGTGCTCGCCGTCGTCACCCCGCTGCGCGTCGCCGCCTACCGCCTCGCCGACGGCGACCTGCGCTGGGTACTGCCCGCCCGCCCGGGCTGCGCCTTCGCCCCCGCGCGCGCGGTGCGCCACGACGGCGCCCTGCTGATCGCCCAGCCGTGCGCCACCGCGGACGACTGGACCGGCGAGATCGTCGCCGTCGACGAGCTGGGCAGGATCACCGCCGACCGCGCCCCCCTGGGCGGCGAACGAAGGGGCGAGCATCACAGCGCCGGGCACCCGCACGCAGAAAAAGCGCTTGCACGGCCCCGTTAGACTTGGCCCCATGGCCATTCTCCTCGCGCAATAGACGGCGGGAACGTCCTCAGCCGCCCATCCCGCCACCCATCCGCCCCAGGAGCATGTCCGTGATCTCCGCCTCCGCCATCGAGCTGCGCGCCGGCGCCCGTGTCCTCATCGAGTCCGCCACCTTCCGTATCGCCAAGGGCGACCGCGTCGGTCTCGTCGGCCGCAACGGCGCGGGGAAGACGACCCTCACCAAGGTTCTCGCGGGGGAGGGCATCCCCGCCGGCGGCACCGTCACCCGCTCCGGCGAGGTCGGCTATCTGCCGCAGGACCCGCGCACCGGCGATCTCGACGTGCTCGCTCGCGACCGCATCCTGTCCGCGCGCGGCCTGGACACCCTGATCCGCAAGATGCGGCAGAACGAGGAGCGGATCGCCACCGGCGCCGGCGCCACCCGTGACAAGGCCATGCGGCAGTACGAGCGCCAGGAGACGGAGTTCCTCACCAAGGGCGGGTACTCCGCCGAGGCCGAGGCCGCCACCATCGCCGCCGCGCTCAACCTGCCCGACCGTGTGCTCGGCCAGCCGCTGCACACGCTCTCCGGCGGTCAGCGGCGCCGTATCGAGCTGGCCCGCATCCTGTTCTCGGACGCCGACACCCTGCTGCTCGACGAGCCGACGAACCACCTCGACGCCGACTCGATCGTCTGGCTGCGCGACTACCTGAAGACGTACCGCGGCGGCTTCATCGTGATCTCCCACGACGTCGACCTCGTCGAGACGGTCGTCAACAAGGTCTTCTACCTCGACGCCAACCGCTCCCAGATCGACGTCTACAACATGGGCTGGAAGCTCTACCAGCAGCAGCGCGAGGCCGACGAGAAGCGTCGCAAGCGCGAGCGTCAGAACGCCGAGAAGAAGGCCGCGGCGCTGAACGCGCAGGCCGACAAGATGCGCGCCAAGGCGACCAAGACGGTGGCCGCGCAGAACATGGCCAAGCGCGCCGACAAGCTGCTCGCCGGCCTCGAGGCGGTCCGCGTCTCCGACAAGGTCGCCAAGCTGCGCTTCCCCGAGCCCGCGCCCTGCGGCAAGACGCCGCTGATGGCCGAGGGGCTGTCGAAGTCGTACGGCTCGCTGGAGATCTTCACCGACGTCGACCTCGCCATCGACAAGGGCTCGCGCGTGGTCATCCTCGGCCTCAACGGCGCGGGCAAGACAACCCTGCTGCGGCTGCTCGGCGGCGCCGAGCAGCCCGACACCGGCAAGGTCGTCGAGGGCCACGGCCTCAAGCTCGGTTACTACGCGCAGGAGCACGAGACCCTCGACCCGGAGCGCACGGTCCTGGAGAACATGCGCTCCGCCGCCCCCGACCTCGACCTGGTCGAGGTCCGCAAGGTGCTCGGTTCGTTCCTGTTCTCAGGCGACGACGTCGACAAGCCGGCCGGTGTCCTCTCCGGCGGCGAGAAGACCCGTCTCGCCCTCGCGACGCTCGTGGTCTCCTCGGCGAACGTGCTGCTGCTCGACGAGCCGACGAACAACCTCGACCCGGCCAGCCGCGAGGAGATCCTCGGCGCGCTGCGCACCTACAAGGGCGCCGTCGTCCTCGTCACCCACGACGAGGGTGCCGTCGAGGCCCTCCAGCCGGAGCGGATCATCCTGCTGCCGGACGGCGTCGAGGACCTGTGGGGCGCCGACTACGCGGACCTGGTCGCCCTCGCCTGACCCCTGTGACACGGCCACGGCCCGCCCCCGCCACGGGCGGGCGGGTCAGCCCCGCTTGATCGAATGACTGATCCACTGCGTATGGATCATTCGGCCGATCCGTGATCCACCATCTGTGTGAGATCTCCTCGTACCGAGGTGTGTCGTACATCGATTTTGCGGCCGAGCCCTTTGTTCCCAAGGTCTCGGCCGTCTTGCGTCGCTGACCAGGTACTTCGCTGAAGAACCCGTTCGGGCGTACGGAACGGGACGGCCGGAATGAAAGATTCCACTCGTGGGGACGGGCTCCTGTCGTCAAAACCTTGTCTTACGGACCTTGCCGAATGGGTGGCCATGACGCCCGGGAGGGGTGATCATGAGAGTCCAGAGCGCACTTCCCATGAGGAGGCACGGGTGGCCGAGACTCTGAAGAAGGGCAGCCGGGTGACCGGCGCCGCGCGCGACAAGCTCGCGGCAGACCTGAAGAAGAAGTACGACTCCGGTGCGAGCATCCGGGCGCTGGCCGAAGAGACCGGCCGCTCGTATGGCTTCGTGCACCGGATGCTCAGCGAGTCGGGCGTCACGCTCCGAGGGCGTGGCGGAGCGACGAGGGGCAAGAAGGCCGCCTCGGCCTGAGGCCGGGCGTCCCCATCGGCTTCGGTGGTGGCCACCCGGTCGGTCGCACGATCGGCCGGGTGGTTACTGTGCAGTCACTTAGGTGTGTCTCCGCTGGGCACGCACCTGATCCGACCGCACCCATCGGAGGCGCCCCATGGCTTCGCTCGACCCGGTACTCGACAAGGACGGCGTACGGCTCACCGTCGACGACGCGATCGCCACGGTGACGCTGACCAACCCGGCCAAGCGCAACGCCCAGAGTCCTGCTCTGTGGCGGGCGTTGACACAGGCCGGCCGGTCACTGCCGGGCTCCGTCCGGGTGGTCGTCCTGCGCGCCGAGGGCAAGTCCTTCTCCGCGGGGCTCGACCGGCAGGCCTTCACGCCGGAGGGGTTCGACGGGGAACCGTCGTTCATCGATCTGGCGCGCGGCTCCGACGCCGAGCTCGACGCGACCATCGCCGAGTACCAGGAAGCGTTCACCTGGTGGCGACGCAGCGACATCGTGTCCATCGCCGCTGTCCAGGGACATGCGATCGGTGCCGGGTTCCAGCTCGCCCTCGCCTGTGATCTGCGTGTCGTCGCGGACGACGTGCAGTTCGCCATGCGTGAGACCAGTCTGGGACTCGTCCCCGACCTGACGGGGACGCATCCGCTGGTGGGCCTGGTGGGCTATGCCCGTGCGCTCGAGATCTGCGCGACGGGCCGGCTCGTGACGGCCGACGAGGCCGAGCGCACCGGACTGGCCAATCTCGCCGTGCCCGCCGGCCAGCTCGACGAGGCGGTACGGGACCTGTCCGCCGCGCTGCTCGCCGCGCCGCGCGACGCCGTCGTCGAGACGAAGGCGCTGCTGCGCGGTGCCCAGGAGCGGACGTACGAGGAGCAGCGCGTCGCCGAGCGGGCGGCGCAGGCCCGACGCCTCCGCGACCTCGCCGGCGTGGGCGACTGACACCGCGGCACCAGGAGCGAGGCACCCGTGTGCACGGTGACCCGCGCCGACCCGCCGGCCGTCGCCACGCACTCGCCGTACGCATGAAGGGCACCCCTGGCACCGGGGTGCCCGTCGCGCGTCCCAGCCCCACTCCCGGGCAGCATCGCGCCCCACGGGGATCACTCGGTCACGGCCGTCACCAGGACCGTCACCGACGGGGCATCCGGGAGGGCTCGGGCGGCCGCCGCCCTGACGGCTCCCACCACCTCGACGGCGTGGCTGCGCGCGGCCACCGCCAGTTCGACGCGCACATGGCGTCGGGGCAGCGCCGCGTCACCGCCTGGACGGACCTCGATGCGCACCGGGTGGCCCAGGACGTCCGTCAGACGGCTCACCCCCGGCACGGACCGTGCCGCCGCGGCCACCCGCGCCTCCTCGGGGTCCGACGGCTCGGGTGCCGGCCGTGGAACGTCGCGGTGTTCGGCGACCGGCACCTCGTCCCCCTCCAGCAGCCCCGTGATCCGCAGGTCGACCCGTGCGATCACCAGGCCGAGACGGTCCGCCGCCCCGGCGACGGCCGACCGCAGCCGCCCCGCGGTGGCCGGCAGCGGCTCGGCACCCGGCGCCGTCGGATCCGCGAAGGCCCGGAACTCGACGTCGATCCGCAGGGGCCCGGGCGGCAGCGCGCCGGGCGGGGGCAGCACGACCGGGTCGTACACCTCGTCCGGATCGGCGAGCGCGATCCGCAGCGCGCCCACCCGTACCCCGCGCACGCGCTCCGCCGCGCTCCGCAGGACCGGCCCGGCCGCGGCCTCCGCGATCCACGCGCCGTCCTGCGGGAGCCCCAGAGGCAGCAGTCTGCCGAGCCCGAGCTGATGCCGCACCACCTGAGTCCACCGGTCCGCCGTCATTGCTCCAGCCTGCCCCATCCCCGGCGCGCGACCACGCAACCGCACTTACTGTGGGCACAGGAGGACGACCGAAAGGGACGTACGGCCATGACCGACATGACGGAGCCGAACCGGACGGGGAGCCCCGAAGGCGGGACGGAGTCGCCGCAGATCCGCAAGCCCACCAGACGCGGCGGCGGGGACCCCGCGACGCGCGGACGTACCACGATCGCCGACGGCGTGGTCGAGAAGATCGCCGGGCTCGCCGCCCGCGACGTGCTCGGCGTGCACGCGATGGGCAGCGGACTGAGCCGGACCTTCGGGGCGGTGCGCGACAGGGTGCCCGGCGGCGGCTCGAAGTCCGTCACACGGGGCGTGAAGGCGGAGGTCGGTGAATTGCAGACCGCGCTCGACCTGGAGATCGTCGTCGACTACGGCGTCTCGATCGGCGATGTCGCCCGCGCCGTACGGGAGAACGTGGTCGCGGCCGTGGAGCGCATGACGGGACTCGAGGTGGTGGAAGTCAACATCGCGGTGAGTGATGTGAAACTTCCCGAGGAAGAGGACGAGGAGCCGGAGTCGCGGCTCCAGTGACCACCCGGCCACCGGACCACCGGTGATCACTCGGCCACCGAACTGCTGAGGAGCGCACCATGAGTTTGGCCGTGATCGGCATGATCGCCGGAATGGCGCTGGGCTTCGCCGGATACTTCGGGGGTTTCGGAGCCTTCCTCCTGGTGGCCGCCCTGGGCGCCGTCGGCTTCGTCGTCGGGCGGTTCCTCGAGGGGGACCTGGACATCGGCGACCTGTTCCGCACCCGCGACGACCGGCGGCGGTGACGCGTGCCAGGCCAGGCGGACCGGCTCGGTGAGACGCGGCGTCCGCCGACGGTCGTGCCGGCGGCCGAGCGCGGCGCGACCCGGATCGCCGACCGGGTGGTCGCGAAGATCGCGGCACAGGCGGCCCGCGAGGTGCTGCCCGCGCTGCCCGCGGAGGCCGGGGCCCCGCACGCCACCGTGGTCGTGCGCCGCCACGAGAAGGGCTCGGGCCGGCCGGCGGGCGCCCCGGCCGAGAGCGCCCACGTCCGGGTCAGCCTCGAACTCGACTACCCCTCCGACATCGGCGGCCGCTGCGGCGCGGTGCGTCGGCACGTCGCCGAGCGGGTAGAGGCGTTGGCGGGGATGGAAGTTCCGGAGGTGGCCGTCCAGGTGGAGCGGTTGCACCTGGCACACACGCCCGGCGCGGCACAGGGGAGGACGCGATGAGCGAGCCCCAGGGCTCGGAGAACACCCGGCGCATGCCCGTCATGGAGAAGTCCGGCGAGAGCGCACTCGGCCAGTCCGCCTCCGCGGCGGACTACGAACCATTGCACACCGACGAGGACGAGGACGGCGGCCAGGGCCGCTTCTGGTCCGCCCGCCGGATCCCGGCGGGCATCCTCGCGGTGCTCGTCCTCCTCTGTGCGGGAGCCTTCCTGTACGACGTGGCGGCCGTGCGCGCGCACCGGCCCGCCATGCGCTGGCGCAGGACCCTGGCCGACGGGCTCGCCGAACGGCCCCTGGACGACACATGGGTGCTCGTCGGTGCGGGTGTCGCCGCGGCAGTAGGACTGTGGCTGATCGTCCTCGCGGCCACGCCGGGACTGCGGGACGTCCTGCCGATGCGGCGCACCCACGCGGACGTGCGGGCCGGGCTGCACCGGGGCGCCGCGGCGATGGCGCTGCGCGACCGGGCCATGGAGGTCGCCGGCGTGCAGTCGGTCCGGGTCCACATGGGCCGGCGCAAGGCCGCCGTGCGCGCGCTCTCGCACTTCCGCGAACTCGACGACGTACGTGCCGACCTGGACGCCACGCTCGCCGACGGCATCCGGGGGCTCGGGCTCGCCCGGCCGCCCTCCCTGTCGGTGCACGTGAGGCGTCCCGGACGGAAGGGGTGAGGCAGTGCTGCGCATCGTCAACCGCGTACTGATCGGGATCATCGGTCTCGCGCTGCTCGTCCTCGGCGGATCCGTGCTCGCCGTCGGGCTCGGCGTGCGCCCGCCGTCGTGGTGGATCCACGAAGGGCGGCACGACGTACTGATCAGCGACGCCGACCGGGCGCGATGGCGGGACCAGGGGTGGTGGTGGCCGACCGTCATCGCCGCCCTCACGGTCCTGCTGCTCCTCGCCCTGTGGTGGCTGGTGGCCGTGCTGCGTCGACGTCGCCTCGCCGAGGTGCTCGTGGACACCGGCGACGGCGAGGGCGCGCTGCTGCGGGGACGGGCCCTGGAAGGCGTGCTGGCCGCCGAGGCGGGCAGGCTGGACGGCGTCGCGCAGGCGCACGTGCTGCTGACCGGACGGCGCAGCACGCCGGAGGCACGCGTGCAGCTCCAGCTGGAACCGCACGTGGACCCCGGGGACGCGCTGCATCTGCTCACCACGGAGGCGCTCGCGCACGCGCGGGACTCCGCGGGCCTCGCCTCGCTCCCCGCGGAGGCGCGCCTGCGCGGGGTCAAGCACCGGGCCGAGCGCGTGAGCTGACCCGCCGAACCGTCCGTGCGCCGGCCGGCAGCCGCGCCGCACGGCCGCGTCGTGCAGCCGTGCCGCACGGCGGTGTCGAGCAGCCGTGCCGCGCACCGGTGTGCAGAGGCGGGACTGCCCGCCGGCGGTCAGAAGCCGTGCCGCATGCCGCCGTCCACCGGCAGCATGATGCCGGTCAGGTAGGAGGCTGCCGGCGAGAGCAGGAACGCGGCCGCGCGGCCGAACTCCTCGGAAGTGCCGTAGCGGCGCAGCGGGATGCGTGCCTCGTTGGCCGCGCGGGTGGCCTCCGGGTCGGCGGACAGACCGTCCAGCTCGCGGACGCGGTCGGTGTCGATGCGCGACGGCAGCAGCCCGAGCACGCGGATGCCGCGCGGGCCGAGCTCGTCCGCGAGGGACTTGGCGAAGCCCGCGAGGCCGGGACGCAGGCCGTTGGAGATGGTCAGCCCGGGGATCGGTTCGTGCACCGAGCCGGAGAGCACGAACCCGATGACCCCGCCCTCGCCGAGCTCCGCGGCAGCCGTGCGGGCCAGTCGCACCGCGCCGAGGAAGACCGAGTCGAACGCGGCCGTCCACTGCTCGTCGGTGTTGTCGGCGACGAATCCCGGCGGCGGTCCGCCGACGCTGATCAGAATGCCGTCGAAACCCCCGAAGTGTTCATGGGCAGCCGCGACGAGCCGGGTCGCGGTCGCCGGGTCGCCGTTGTCGGCGGCGACACCGACCGCGTTCGGGCCGAGCGCGGACGCCGCCTCGGCGGCGCTCTTCTCGTCGCGCCCGGTGACGATCACCTTCGCGCCGTCGGCGACGAGTTCACGCGCGGCGGCGTTGCCCAGCCCGCGGGTGGCTCCCGTGACGACGTACACACGGTCCTTCAGTCCAAGATCCATGCCCCCTATCCTGCCCGGTCGCCCCCGAACAGGGCGAGGGCGGTACTCACCAGGCCGATGTGGCTGAACGCCTGGGGGAAATTGCCGAGCTGGCGTCCGGCGACGGGGTCGTACTCCTCGGACAGCAGACCCACGTCGTTGGTCAGCGCCACCAGCCGGTCGAACAGCTCGCGGGCCTCCTGCTTCCGGCCCGTCGCGTGCAGTGCCTCCGCGAGCCAGAACGAGCAGACGAGGAACGTTCCCTCGCCGCCGGGAAGCCCGTCGACGACGTGCGTGCCGGGGCTGCTGACGGACATCTCGGTCTCGCTCAGGGACACCGCGGTCTCGCTCACGGACATCTCGGCCTCGTCGACGGACACCTCGAGGGCGCCGGACGGGTCGATGTCGTAGCGACGCAGGAAGCCGTTGTTGTCGAGTTCCGCGCGGACGGCGTCGATCGTGCCGACGACTCTCGGATCGTCGGCCGGCAGGAAACCGACGCGGGGGATCAGCAGCAAGGAGGCGTCCAGCTCGCGCGAGCCGTAGGACTGGGTGAACGTGTTCCGCTCCGGGTCGAAGCCGCGCTCGCACACCTCGCGGTGCACCTCGTCGCGCATCGCGCGCCAGCCCTCCAGGTCGCCGCCGAGCGCCGGCTCGCTCTCCAGGGCGCGCACCGCGCGGTCGGCGGCCACCCAGGCCATCACCTTGGAGTACACGAAGTGCCTGCGCGGTCCCCGCACTTCCCAGATGCCCTCGTCGGGCTGCCGCCACGCCGTGCGCACGAAGTCCATCAGGGCGCACCACACCCGCCACATGTGGGGCTTGAACGGCAGACCCGAACGCCGTGACAGCGCCAGCGAGTCGATGACCTCGCCGTACACGTCCAGCTGCAACTGCTCCACGGCGGCGTTGCCGATCCGGACCGGGGTCGAGCCCGCGAAGCCGGACAGCCACGGCAGCTCGAACTCGGTCAGCCGGCGCTCCCCGGACAGGCCGTACATGATCTGCAGGTCCGCCGGGTCGCCCGCGACCGCGCGCAGCAGCCAGTCGCGCCAGGCCTCGGCCTCCTGGTGGTAGCCGGCCGACAGGAGCGCGTCGAGGGTGAGGGTGGAGTCGCGCAGCCAGCAGTACCGGTAGTCCCAGTTGCGGACGCCGCCGAGTTCCTCGGGCAGCGAGGTGGTGGGAGCGGCCACGATGCCGCCGGTCGGCGAGTAGGTGAGGGCCTTGAGGGTGATCAGGGAGCGCATGACGGCCTCCCGGTGCGGGCCGTCGTAGCGGCAGTCCGCCGCCCACGCCTGCCAGTCCTCGACGCTGCTGCGCAGCGCCTCGAAGGGGTCGCCCAGCGGCGGACGCGGTTCGTGCGAGGGGTGCCAGGTCAGGACGAAGGCCACCTTCTGCCCGGCCTCGACCGTGAACTCCGAGTACGTGCGGAAGTCCTTGCCCCAGGTCCGCACGGGCGGCTCGCTGCGCAGCCAGACCGAGTCGGGGCCCGCGACCGCCACCCGGTGGCCCTCCGCGCGGCGCATCCACGGCACGATCGAGCCGTAGTCGAAGCGCAGCCGCAGCTGGCTCTGCACGGTGACCCGGCCGCTCAGCCCCTCGACGACGCGTACGACGTCGGGGGCGACATCGCGCTGCGGCATCAGGTCGGTCACCCGGACAGCCCCTTCGTCGGTCTCCCACTCGGTGTCCAGCACGAGCGTGTCCGGGCGGTAGGCGCGCCGGGTGCAGGGGCCGGCGCCCTTGGGGGAGATCCGCCAGTGGCCGTTGTCCTCGTCGCCCAGCAGCGCGGCGAAGCAGGCCGCCGAGTCGAACCGGGGCAGACACAGCCAGTCGATGGAGCCGTACCGGCTCACCAGCGCCGCGGTCTGCTCGTCCCCGATGAGCGCGTAGTCCTCGATGCGTGGGTCCACGTGGGGCGAGTTCCCCGGTCGGGCGCGCGGTCAATCCGGGGCGGGGGCCGACCGGGTGACCTCCGGCCGGGACGGTCGCGGCCCGGCGGGGTGGACGGGCGGCGCGGCGGCCGCCGGTCCGGGGCGAAGGCGTACGGGCTACACGCCCGCGGGAGCCGCCTCGGGAGCGGCCTCCGTCTGTGCGGACGCCGCCCTGTCGCGGCGTTCACGGCGGACCAGGACCGCCCAGCCCACGGGGACGCCCGCGGAGAACAGCCACCACTGGATCGCGTACGCCATGTGCGGGCCGATGTCGCTGTGCTCGGGATCGGGGATCAGCTCGGGGAAGCCGCCCTTCGGCCGCGGCGCTGTCTGCTCGATGTAGCCGCCGAGGACCTGCTTGCCGAGCCGCCGGGCCTCCTGCCCGCTGTCGATCAGCATGACCTGCCGGTCGGGCAGGCCCTTGACGTTCTTGATGCCGCTGTCGGCGGTCGTCTGGTCGGCCATCAGCCGTCCGGTGACGGTGGTCTCGCCGCGCGGTGGAGCCGGGATCTTCGGGAACACGGTCTGCGCGCCGTCCGCCGGGACCCAGCCCCGGTTGACCATGAGCACCCGGCCGTCGTCGAGGACGAACGGGGTGAGGACGTGGTAGCCGACCGCGCCGTCGGAGTTCGTGCGACGGCGCACGACCTCCTCGTGGGTCGTGTCGAAGTGGCCCTTCGCGGTCACCCGGCGGTACAGGTCGTCGTGGGCGATCTGCCGTCCCGGCGCGGTCAGTGACGCGGCCGGCACCGGATCGGCGGCGAGCGAGTCGGAGATCACGTTGTTCAGTGCGACCTTGTGCTCGTGCCGGTGCAGCTGCCAGTAGCCCAGCTTGATCATCGTCGGGATGAGCGCGAGGGTCACGAGGGTGAGGATCACCCACTGCCGGGACAACAGGAAGCGGTACACCCCATTGACGGTACTCGGCACGATTCGGCCCCCGACGGGAGGGTCCCGTGGGGGGCCGTGCTGCCCGGCGGTCAGACCTTGTCGATGATCCCCACCTTCCCCTCCGCGCGGGCGCAGTGCGCCCCGCAGAACCAGTGGCCCTCGACCTCGACCCCTTGGCCGATGATCTGCACGCGACAGTGCTCGCAGATGGGGGCCATCCGGTGGATCGCGCAGGAGAAGCAGTCGAAGACGTGCACCGAGCCCTGCGCGTGCACCTCGAACGTCATGCCGTAGTCATTGCCACATACTTCGCATCTCGCCATGCGCCACAGGGTGAGGTGCCGACGCGGCCCGGGCGAGCGGGTGCCGGGCGAGTCGTGCTCCAATCACCCGTACGTCCGTCAGCGACCCGCGCCCCTGCTCCGCCCGCCGCGGCGGGCTCGCGTTCCCGGGCCGGGGCGTCCGTCCATGGCCGGGGGGCGCTCGCGCGGTGGGTTCGCCCCCGCGTCCGGTCACCCTTCGGTGGCCGGCTCCACGTCCCGCAGGAGCTGGCCGAACGCGGCCTCGTCGATCACCGGTGTGCCGAACTGCCTGGCCTTGACCACCTTGGACGTGCCGGAGTCCGGGTCGTTGGTGACGAGCAGGCTGGTGAGCCGGGACAGGCTCGTCGCGACGTGCAGCCCCGCCTCGACGGCGCGGTCCTCCAGCAGCTCGCGGTCTACGGACGTGTCCCCGGAGAACGCCACCCGCATGCCCTGCTTGAGAGGTTTGCCCTCTTCGTATCGCCCTGGGTTGGGATAGGGGCATGCGGGACGCTTGCGTGAAGGACGCCAACTCCCGGACGGATAACCGCCGGACTGCCGGCCGATCCGCGGCGCGGCCGGACTGTCGGACCACTCCTTGAGCGGCCGGCACTCCAGCAGCGGCAGCCGTACACCGTCGCGTGCGGCGGCCCGCAGGCTCGGCCGGAACGCCTCGGCCAGCACGCGCGCGTCGTCCAGCGCGTGGTGCGCGCGCTGCTGCACGACGCCGAAGTGCGCGGCCAGCGACTCCAGCTTGTGATTGGGCAGCGGCAGCCGCAGCTCCTTGGACAGGGCGATGGTGCACAGCCGTTGCCGTACCGGGGCCTCGCGCTCCACGCGCGCGTACTCGCGGGCGATCATGGACCAGTCGAAGACCGCGTTGTGCGCGACCAGCACGCGGTCCGCGAGCCGGGCGGCGAACTCCTCGGCGACCTCGTGGAAGAACGGGGCCCCTTCGAGCATCTCGCTCGTCAGCCCGTGGATCCACACGGGGCCCGGATCGCGCTCCGGATTGACCATCGTGTACCAGTGGTCCTCGACCTCGCCGCGCGCGTCCAGCCGGTAGACGGCGGCGGAGATTATCCGGTCGTCGCGGGCCAGTCCGGTGGTCTCCACGTCAACGACCGCGTATCCCTGCGGATACGCGGCCGGCCAGGAGACTGGGGTCGCTGCGGTCGTGAGGTCTTCGAGCATGGTCCATGAGGATACGGGCCGCGACTGACAGCCCGGCCCCCGCCTTCTCGGATGCGGAGAGCGCTCCGGCGCACCGCCGGCCGTTGCGGCACGGCCGTCCCGGGCCGCCGCTCAGCGTGCCAGGAGCCCGTCCACCAACGCCCGTACGGAGGTGACGAACAGCCTCTCCTCGTCCACCGGACGGGCGAGCGCACGGGCCAGAGCCGGGTCCCGCCCGGCGGTCTCGGCGTCCCACGACTCCTCCTCGGCGGGCCGCTGTGCCGGCGCGCGTTCGCGGTTCCGCTCGACGAGCACGAAGCCGACGACCTGGAACTGCACCGCGCGCACCACCTCGGCCGCCCGCGCGCCCTCCAGCCCCGCCGCGTGCGCCTCGCGCACCAGGGCCTGCCGGGCGGGCAGGAACATCCGCTCGGTCAGACCGCGTTCGTGCACCATCGCGACGAGGTGCGGACGGGCGCGCAGCTGCCGGCGCAGGGCGCGGGCCAGCGACACGATGCGCTGCGCCGGGGTGCGCCCGGTGGGACGCAGCGCACCGAGGTCGGCGACGGTCCGCTCGACGAGGGCGTCGAGCAGCGACTCGCGGTTGCCGACGTGCCAGTAGATCGAGGTGACCGCGGTGCCCAGCTCGGCGGCGAGCTTGCGCATCGTCAGCGCGTCCGGGCCGTGCTGCGTCACCAGACTCGCGGCGGTGTCGAGCACCCGTTCGCGGGTGAGTGCCGGTCTGCTCACGGGCGCCCCCAAGGCTTTGTCACGCACACGTATTTACCCTTCGCGGACTCTGCTGTAACTGTGTTACAGGCGTCAGTGACGGACCATCAGAAACCTTCCGAAGCACCTGACGAAGGGCGGTACGACATGGCACGCGTGAGGTACGGCCCGCGGACCGGGGCGGAGATCGCCGCCGCGCGCGCCGCGAGCTCCAGGCTCCCAGACATCTGGTCCACCGGTGTGGTGGCCGTCTGGGAGAGCGATCCGGACGCGGTCGCGGCGGTTCTGCCGCCACCGCTGAAACCCACCGGACGCCCCCTGGTGCGGGTCAACATCAGCAAGGTCGACCTGCCCGGATACCCGCTGGGCGCGGGTTCGTTCGCCGTCGCCGCCGTACACGACGGTGTCGAGGGCTGGTATCCGCTCGTCATGCCGATGACCCACGAGCGGGCCCTGATCGGCGGCCGTGAGGTCTTCGGGGAGCCCAAGAAGCTCGGCGAGGTGACGGTCGAACGCGACGGCCTCGTCGTACGCGCCGCGCTCGCCCGGCACGGCATCGCGTTCGTCGAGGTGCGCGGCGCGGTGAGCGGTGACCTCCCGCTGCCCGGGCCCGTCCAGAAGATCGACTTCTACTTCAAGTTCCTTCCCGCGGTGGACGGTTCGGGCTTCGACGCCGATCCCGTCCTCGTGCACTGTGTGCGCAACGAGAAGGTGCGCAGGCTGGAGCGCGTCACCGGGGACGTCGTCCTGCGCGAGTCCATGTACGACCCGGTCGCCGACCTCCCCGTGCGCGAACTCGTCGAGATCACCATCGGCGAGAAGACCACCGACCAGCAGGGCAGGGTCGCCGGACGCGTCGGCGCCCAGGCCCTGATGCCGTACATCCACCAGCGCTACGACGATCCGCGGCAGATCCTCGACGGACCGCCCGAGGGGAGCGTCTGATGCCGCGTCCTCCCGGCGCACACCACTCCCAGGACCGCCCCACGGGGCCGGCACGGAAGGACGGGCGGGCATGGAACTGACACCGGGCCAGGTCGCCGTCGTCACCGGCGCCGCGAGCGGCATCGGACTCGCGATGGCGCGCCGCTTCGCCGCGGACGGTCTGAAGGTGGTCCTCGCGGACATCGAGGAGGGCGCCTTGGAGGACGCCGCCTCCGGGCTGCGCAAGGACGGCGCCGACGTGCACGCGTGCGTGGTGGACGTCGCGGACCGCACGCAGGTGGAGGCGCTCGCCACCGAGACGTACGAGCGGTACGGCGCCGTCCACGTCCTGTGCAACAACGCCGGTGTCGGCTCCGGCGCCGAGGGCCGCATGTGGGAGCACGACCCCAACGACTGGAAGTGGGCGTTCGCCGTCAACGTGTGGGGCGTCTTCCACGGCGTCCAGGCGTTCGTACCGCGGATGATCGCCGGGGGAGAGCCGGGACACGTCGTCAACACCTCGTCCGGGGACGGCGGTATCGCCCCGCTGCCCACCGCGTCCGTGTACGCCGTCACCAAGGCGGCCGTCGTGACGATGACCGAGTCGCTCTACGCGCATCTGAAGGCGGAACACGCGCGCGTGGGTGCGTCCGTGCTCTTCCCCGGTCCTCACATGCTCCGTACCGGCCTGTGGGAATCGCACCGCAACCGGCCCGCGCGCTACGCGAAGCAGAAACCCAGGAAGACCCCGTACCGCAGCCTCGGCCAGTGGGAGGCCGCGATGAAGGAGGCCGGCCACGAGGTGCGGTTCACGCCCGTCGAGGACGTCGCCGACCTCGTCGCCGAGGGCATCCGCGCCGGCCGCTTCTGGCTGCTGCCCGAGAGCGAGCACAGCGACCGGCAGATCAGCGCGCGGTCGCAGTCGATGCTCGACCGGGCGGACCCGTCGTATCTCGAACACTTCATCCTGGACTGAGGGAGCCGTGATGCCGGACCAGGACCCCTACCTGATCATCTCCTCCGACTGCCACGCCGGACTCCCCACCGAGGAGTACCGGCCCTATCTGGACTCCCGCTTCCACCGGGACTTCGACGACTTCCTCGCGGGCCGGGACCGCCGCCGCGAGGAGATGACACGGCTCGGCATCCGCAACGAGTCCTTCGCGAACAAGTGGTTCCAGGACAACGAGGAGGGGCTGCGCGGCGGCTGGGACACCGCGCAGCGCCTCAAGGAGCTGGACGGTGACGGCGTGGCGGCGGAGGTGGTCTTCCCCGACGCGGATGCCGTGGACAGCCGGACGGCCGCCCCCTTCGGTGTCGGTCTCGGCCTGTCCGGCGACCACGACCCGGAGCTCGGCATGGCCGGCGCGCAGGCCCACAACCGCTGGCTCGCCGACTTCGTCTCCGAGAACCCCGAACGGCACTGCGGGGTCGCCCTGCTGCCGGTCACCGCGGACACCGGGCGCGTCGTCGCCGAGGTGCACCGGGCGAGGGCATCGGGACTCGGCGCCCTCATGATCCCCTCCATGTGGGTGGACAAGGAGCCCTACCACGACCGCCGTTACGACCCGGTGTGGGCGGCGGCGGCCGAATGCGGGATGCCGGTGGTCACCCACTCCGGGGCGGCCCCGCGCCACGAGTACGGCGACCACCTCGGCATCTACGTCAGCGAGGTGACCTGGTGGCCCGCCCGCCCCCTGTGGTTCCTGCTCTGGTCGGGCGTCCTCGAACGGCACCCGGACCTGAGGTTCGGGGTCGCCGAGTCGGGCTGCTGGTGGCTGCCGAACCTGCTGTGGTTCATGGACCGCCTCTACCTCGGCGCGCACGGCGGCAAGAAGCTGTCCCCCTTCGCCGAGCTGAAGCGGCCCCCGCACGAGTACCTGGACCGCCAGCTCTTCATCTGCGCGACCAACACCAAGCGCCGGGAACTGGCCCAGCGCTACGAGATCGGCGTCGACAACATCCTCTGGGGCAGCGACTTCCCGCACCCCGAGGGCACCTGGCCCGACACGCGCGCGTGGCTGAAGAGGACCTTCCACGACATCCCCGTCGCCGAGACGCGCCGCATGCTCGGCCTGGCCGCCGCCGAGGTCTTCGGCTTCGACGTCGACAGGCTGGCACCGCTCGCCCGGCGCATCGGCCCGACGCCCGCCGAACTCGGCCAGCCGGACGACCAGCAGGCGGTCGAGGCATCATGGGCGCACTCGCGCGAGGTGGGCCGCCACTGGCTCACGGACCACGACTTCCCCGCCCTGGGGGTGAACCCGTGACGGAAGCCCGACACGACCCGGGCGGGCCGGACGACCGGTACACGGTGATCTCCGCCGACTGCCACGCGGGCGCCGATCTCCTCGACTACCGGCCGTACTTGGCGGCGAAGCACCACGAGGCCTTCGACGCCTGGGCGGCCACCTACGTCAACCCCTACGCGGACCTGCTCGCCGACACGGCCGACCGGAACTGGAACTCCGAGCGGCGCGTCGCGGAGCTGGAGGCGGACGGAATCGTCGCGGAGGTCGTCTTCCCCAACACCGTCCCGCCGTTCTTCCCCTCCGCCTCCCTGATGGCGCCGGTCCCGACCGCGGAGGAGTTCGAGCAGCGGTGGGCCGGACTGCGCGCCCACAACCGCTGGCTCGCCGACTTCTGCGCGGCCGCCCCGGGCCGCCGGGCGGGCGTCTTCCAGATCCTCCTGAACGACGTGGACGAAGCGGTGAAGGAGATCAGGTGGGCGGTCGGCGCGGGCCTGCGCGGCGGCCTGCTGCTCCCCGGAACACCGCCGGGATCGGGCCTGCCCGAGCTCTACTCCTCGGCGTACGACCCGATCTGGGCGGTCTGCGACGAACTGGACGTCCCCGTCAACCACCACGCGGGCTCGGCGTCACCGCCCCTGGGCGACGAGCCGGCCGCACGCGCGGTGTTCATGGTGGAGACGACGTGGTTCTCGCACCGGGCGCTGTGGCACCTCGTGTTCGGCGGCGCGTTCCGCCGCCACCCCGGCCTGAAGCTCGTCCTCACCGAGCAGGGCTCCGGCTGGATCCCCGGCGTGCTGGACATGCTGGACTACTACCACGGGCGACTCGTGGCCGCGGCCACGAAGGCGTCGACGGCCGAGTCGAAGTTCGGCGCGGGACTCGCCGCGGCGATGGGCAAGGGACCCTCGCAGGTCTGGCGGGAGAACTGCTTCGTCGGGGCCAGCTTCATGCGTCCGCACGAGGTGCCGCTGCGCGACCGCATCGGCCTCGACAAGATCATGTGGGGCAGCGACTACCCGCACGACGAGGGCACCCATCCGTACTCCCGCGAAGGGCTGCGCATCGCCTACGCGGGCCTGCCGCGGGACGAGGTCTCGGCGATGGTCGGCGGCAACGCGGCGCGCGTGTACGGCTTCGACCTGGACCGGCTGGACGAGATCGCGGCGAAGGCAGGCCCGACGGTGGCCGAGATCGCCGAGCCGCTCGGCACCCCGCCCGCGGACGCGACCAGCCCGGTGTTCGCGAAGGGAGGCTCGGTACGGGTGTGGTGACCGAAGCGTCGGTACGCCGACGGCGGCGCCCGGGGTGGGATCCTCGCCGTGTGATGGAACCGACGCACGACGAGGAGCACCCAGGCGCACTCGGCACCCGGCTGAACTGGCTACGGGCCGCCGTCCTCGGCGCCAACGACGGCATCGTCTCCACCGCGGGCCTCGTCGTAGGCGTGGCGGGCGCCACCGACGACCGCGCCGCGCTGCTCACGGCGGGGCTCGCGGGCCTGCTGGCCGGGTCGATGTCGATGGCGGCGGGCGAGTACGTGTCCGTCTCCACCCAGCGTGACTCGGAGCTGGCCGCCCTGGCCACGGAGAAGCGCGAGCTGAAGGAGCAGCCGGAGGCCGAGCTGGCGGAGCTGACCCAACTGCTGCAGGAGCGCGGCCTGTCCCGGGAGGTGGCCCGCGAGGCGGCGCAGCAGCTCACCGAGCGGGACGCGCTCAGGGCCCACGCGCGCGTGGAGCTCGGCATCGACCCCGACGTGCTCACCAATCCGTGGCATGCGGCGTGGGCCAGTTTCCTGGCGTTCACCGTGGGGGCGCTGCTTCCGCTGCTGGCGATCGTGCTGCCGCCCGCGGACTGGCGGCTCGGGGTCACGGTCGTGTCGGTGCTCGCGGCGCTCGTCCTCACCGGGTGGAGCAGCGCCCGGATGGGGGCGGCCGACGCGAGGCGCGCGGTGCTGCGCAACGCGGCCGGGGGCGCGCTGGCGATGGCGGTGACGTACGCGGCGGGAAGCCTGCTGGCTGCCGCGGGGGTGTGAACCCCGCCGGCCGCACCGGACTTGCCGGACACGGCCGCGGGAGCCCGCGGGCCGCCTGCCCGACGCGGTGGCCGGGAGAACCCCGCGGGCCGCCTGCCCGACGCGGTGGGCGTGCGGAGCCCGCGGTGCCGCGTGGTGTGGTGGCCGTGCGGAGCCGTGGTGCCGCGTGGTGAGGTGGGGGGCGAGCCCCGCCGGGCAGTCGGCCGGGGAACCCGCTGGTGGGCGGCGTGCGGCCGGTGAGCACCGGGCCTTTGTCGGAGATCGCCGACAAGCAAGCGCGTACCGGCGGTAATACTTGTCGGTAACCACCCCTAGCCGCAGCGGATCAGCGGCTCTACGGTGCACCCATGCCGAACCTCCCCGACGTCGTGGTCTGGTCGATCCCCGCCTTTGTGCTGCTCAGCGTCATCGAGATGATCAGCGTCCGCATCCACCCCGACGATGACGCGGCGGGGTACGAGGCGAAGGACGCCGCGACCAGCGTCGGCATGGGCCTCGGCAGTCTCCTCTTCGACTTCTTCTGGAAGATCCCGATCGTCGCGATCTACTCGGCGGTCTACGAGCTGACGCCGCTGCGGGTGCCCGTCCTGTGGTGGACGATCCCGCTGATGCTGCTCGCGCAGGACTTCTTCTACTACTGGTCGCACCGCGGACACCACGTGATTCGCATCCTGTGGGCCTGCCACGTCGTCCACCATTCGAGCCGGAGGTTCAACCTCACCACCGCGCTGCGCCAGCCGTGGACGTCCTGGACGTCGTGGCCCTTCTACCTGCCGCTCGTGGCGTTCGGCGTGCATCCCGCCGCGCTCGCGTTCTGCTCGTCCGTGAACCTCGTCTACCAGTTCTGGATCCACACCGAGCGCATCGACAAGCTGCCGCGGCCCTTCGAGTTCGCCTTCAACACGCCCTCCCACCACCGTGTCCACCACGCCTCGCAGGGCGGCTACCTGGACCGCAACTTCGGGGGCATCCTCATCGTCTGGGACCGCCTCTTCCGGTCGTTCGTCGCCGAGACCGAGCGGCCCGTGTACGGACTCACCAAGAACATCTCCACGTACAACCCCCTGCGCGTCGCCACCCACGAGTACGTCGCCATCGCCAGGGACGTGAAGGCGGCGACGAGTTGGCGCGAACGAGCCGGGCGGGTCCTGCGCGGGCCGGGCTGGCAGCCCGCGCCGGCGGCCGCCGGCACGCCGCTCGCGGAGCCGTCCGTCACGGAGTCCGTCGCGTGAAGCGGAGCCCCGCGCGCGTGCTGCTCGCCGCGTTCGCCGCGGCGACCGTCGTGGACCTCGTCTCCCTGGTCACCGGCTTCGACCTGGGTCACACGGTCGCCAAGCCCCTCCTGCTGCCGCTGCTGGCCGCCCACGTGGTCGTGCGCGGCGGCCCGCGCCCGCTCGTCGCGGCCCTGCTCTGCGGGTGGGGCGGCGACGTGCTGCTGCTGTCCGACGCGGACGCCGCCTTCCTCGCGGGCATGGCCTCCTTCGCCGCGGGCCACGTCTGCTACCTGGTCCTCTTCCGGAGAGCCGCACCCGCACGGGCCGGCCGCCCGCTCGCCGGGGCGTACGCCCTCGCGCTGACCGCCCTCGTCGTCCTCCTGTGGCCCGATCTGCCCGTCGGCCTCCGCGTCCCCGTCGCCGGCTACAGCCTGCTGCTCACCGCGATGGCGTACAGTGCCACGCGCCTCGGACCGGTCGCGGGTCTCGGCGGTGCGCTCTTCATGGTCTCGGACACGCTCATCGCCACCGGCGTCGCCCACTGGCCGCAGCTTCCGGAACCAGCCTTCTGGATCATGCTCACGTACGCCGCCGCCCAGTTCCTGCTGGTCCGCGGCGTGCTGGGCTCCCTCGGCGCGCGGCCCGCGCCCGCGGCGGCGTACGGTGAGATGCGCTCAACCACCCCCTGAGCGCATCCACCGACGCCCCGCACGAGAAGGACCCTCGCCATGCGCGCCACCACCATCCACGCCCCGTTCGACATGCGCGTGGAGGACGTCCCCGAGCCCGTGGTGCAGCTGCCCACCGACGCCGTCGTGCGCGTGCTGCGCTCCTGCATCTGCGGCAGCGACCTGTGGGCGTACCGCGGTGAGGCGGAGCGGCAGCCCGGCCAGCGCATCGGGCACGAGTTCCTCGGCATCGTCGAGGACACCGGCTCCGAGGTCGGCACCGTCCGGCGCGGCGACCTGGTCGTCGCGCCCTTCATGTGGTCCGACGGCGTGTGCGACTACTGCCGCGAGGGCCTCACCACCTCGTGCGAGCACGGCGGCTTCTGGGGCTCCGTCGGATACGACGGCGGTCAGGGCGAGGCCGTGCGCGTCCCGTTCGCCGACGGCACCCTCGTCCAGCTGCCCAAGGAGGCGGCCTCCGACGACCACCTGCTGGCGGCGCTGCTGACGCTCTCCGACGTCATGGGCACGGGCCACCACGCGGCCCTGGGCGCCGGTGTCCGGGCGGGCTCCACCGTCGCCGTCGTCGGCGACGGGGCCGTCGGGCTGTGCGCCGTGCTGGCCGCCAAGCGGCTCGGCGCCGAGCGGATCATCGCGCTCGGCCGCCACCAGGTGCGGACGGACATCGCCCGCCGCTTCGGCGCCACGGACGTCGTCGCCGAGCGCGGCGACGCGGCGGTCGAGGCCGTCCGTGAGCTGACCCGCGGGCAGGGCGCGCACTGCGTCGTCGAGGCGGTCGGTACCGAGCAGTCCATGCGGACGGCCGTGAACATCACCCGCGACGGCGGCGCCATCGGCTTCGTCGGCGTGCCGCACGGCAGCGGCACGGGCCTGGACCTGGGCGTCATGTTCGACCGGAACATCGCGCTGCGCGGCGGTGTGGCGCCGGTACGCGCCTACATCCCGGAGCTGCTGCCCGACGTCCTCGACGGGACCATCGACCCCTCGCCCGTCTTCGACATGACCATCGGCCTCGAAGACGTACCGGAGGGATACAAGGCCATGGACGAGCGCACGGCCCTCAAGGTCATCGTCGCGAGCTGAACCACCGCTGGACCACCCGCTCCGCACCACGAGCCGGGACCGCGCCCGGTCCGCCTCGTGGTGCGCGGAGTCCGACCACCCTCGCCGTGGTCACCACCTGATGGGCAGCGGCAGCGCCGTCAGTACGCCCGAGACCGCGACGACCACGCCCAGCGCGACGACCTCCGCGCGCGCGGGAGAGCAGGCCCCGAGCGGGTCCGCCGACCGGCGCATCCGCCACCGCGCCCACAGGGCCAGGACGGCGACGACGGCGACGAGGAGCACCTTGGCGAGCAGGGTGCGCCCGTACGCCGTCGTCGTCAGCTGCTCCAGGACCGTGCCGGGCGGCATACGGCGCAGTGCGCTGCAGGTGCCCGTCGCCGTGAGCGCCGCGAACAGGACGGCCGCCACGCGCGCGTAGAGGCCGAGGAGCGCGGCGCCCGGCTCCGTCGCGCGCCAGGTCCGCAGCAGTCGCAGGACGTGCAGCAGTCCACCCACCCACAGGGCCGCGCAGGTCACGTGAAGGAACGTCAGGCCGGAGCCGATCAGCGGGTCGTGCTCCGCCGCGGGGTGGACGCGCAGCGCCTCCGCGACCGCCACCACGGCCGACGGCCACGCCCGGACGGCCGGCCGGCGCGAGCGGGCGCACAGCCAGGCGACCGCGAAGGCGTTGACCTCCAGGAGTGCCGACCTGCCGTCCCTGGTCCGGTACAGCCCTCCGACGTCCATGTCGGAGAGCTGGTGCGGCAGCAGATTGCCCGTGGCGACGACCGACGCCAGCCCCAGGGAGGCGACGAGCCCGGCGGCGGCCGCGAGGGGGGCCCAGCTGCGCGGCGCTTTCGCCGGTGGAGCGCCCGGCACACGGCGGGCCAGCCGGGCCGCGAGGAGTTCGCCCACGGGCACGCACAGCGCGGCGAACAGCACCGCACGCAACAGGGCTATGCCGCCGGCGCCGGGTGTCGCCGCCTCGCCCGTCCCCTGCAACGCGCCCCGTGGGCCCAGCAACGGGATCAGGGCGGCGACGGCCACCAGGGCGAGCACGGCGACGGCGCGGCCGGCAGAGCCCGGCCGGGCAGGCCCGCCCGCGCCCGCCGACCGGGTCGTCGGTCTCGTCGACGTCACTTCACGATCCTCACCAGGCGCCGCGGATACGGGCAAGCACGGAGGAACAACTGGTGCAGCCCCATTCCGCCCACAGGTACGTTTCCGGTCGCCGGGACGCTCATGACCAACGGGCCGCGTCCGCACCCCAGATCCCCGGCGGCCGCGCCCAGTCGGCCGGTCCGCCGGCGTACGAGACCGGGGAGCGGGCGTATCCGAGACGCCCGAGCGGGCTGTCCGTCACGGCGAGCCACGGGTCGGGGGTGTCGTATCCGCCCGCTTCGTCGGCCGGTCCCGCACCGACCGTCCCGCCCACGGGCACGGTCCTGTTCGCGGCCGCGTTCTCGTCCGCGCGCGCGGTCCCGCTCCCGGGCACCGTCCTGTTCGCGCTCGCGCGCGCGGCCCCGCCCGTGGCGCCGTCCACCCCGTCCATCAGCCAAGCCGCCGTCCGCGCCAGGGCGAGCCGCACGGACCGGCTGCCGCCGTCAGCGGCCTGCTCCGTCAACGCCCGCAGCACTCCCGCGGCGAGCAGATATCCCGTCCCGTGGTCGAGCGCCTGCGCGGGCAGCGCGCCTGGCCCCTTTGGCGAGCCCTCGACGGCCGCGATGCCCGTGGCGACCTGCACCAGACTGTCGAAACCCCGGCGCCCCGCCCACGGACCGCGGTCGCCCCAGGCCGACAGCTGCGCCACGACCAGTCCTGGCCTGCGCTCGGCCAGCGCCTCGGGCGAGAGACCGAACCGGTCCAGGGCGCCCGGGCGGTACCCGGTGACGACGATGTCCGCGGCGGCGAGCAGTTCCTCGAAGACACGCCGGTCCGTCGTGAGATCGAGGACGGCGGACCGCTTGCCGAAGCCCGTGTCGGCGTGCGCGTCGGCTAGTTCGGGCAGCCGCGGCGAGTCCACGCGCAGCACGTCGGCACCCAGCAGGGCGAGCGTCCGGGTGGCGACCGGGCCCGCGATCACCCGGGTGAGGTCGAGGACGCGCAGACCCGCCGCGGGCAGCAGCGGATCACCGTGGAGCGCGGGGAGCCCGCGTACCGGCGCGTCGTCCAGCCGTTCCCGGCTCAGCAGCGGGCCCCGCGCCACGGCGGCGCCCTGCTCGTGCGCCCTCCACTCCTTCGCCGTGCGCAGCGCGACGGCGAGGCCCCCGGCGGCGTACACCGTGTCCTCCACCGCCACGGCGGACCGCTCCGCGAGATGCGCGGCGACCGTGTCCACGGAGGCGTCCCCGGGCAGCCCCAGCACGCCCAGCAGCCGTGTCCGGTGGTGCGGATAGTTGGCGTGCGTGCGCACCCAGCCGTCGGCGGTGCGCCAGAACCGCGACACCGGCGCGAAGGTGACGGGCGCCCGCCCGCCGATCAGCAGATGCCGCTCGCTGACGAACGCGGTCGCGACGGCCCCGTCGTCGACCCGCACGTCCGGCACGTCGGTGCGCCCCGCCCGCAGCGCCCCGAGCTCGGCCGCGGCCAGCGCGCAGCCGCCCACGCAGGCCCGCGCCATTTCACGTACCGGGAGCCGCGACTCCAGGGCGCCTTCACGCGGCACGGTCGACACCCGGGAGAGCAGCGCGGGATCGCCGCCCAGTCCCTCCCACACAGCAGCCATCGGCGAATGCTTCATACCAGGCACTATGCAGGGTGGACCGGATCAACATGAGAGGCGGCCGCCCCCACGGGCGCATCTCTTCGCGCACGTCCGAGGAGTTCCTTCCCCGTGGACGATTCGGGCCGGGCGGTCGCACCGCCCGGCCCGAATCGTCATGGTCGTTCCGCATTCACGGCGCGACCGGCGGTGCGGTGACGGCTACTTGACCGCGCGCAGCGCGTTGACGACGCCCCAGCCGTAGAAGCCGTTCACACGCTTGCCGCCCGAGCAGGTGGCGTCGACGACGCCGTCGCCGTTCCCGTCGTACGGGTCGGTCGGACAACCCGGGTTGTCCGCCTGCGCCTTGAGCAGCGCCTGGAGCTGTGTCGGACCGGCCCAGGGGTACTTGGACTTCAGCAGCGCGGCCACACCGGCGACGTGCGGCGTCGCCATCGAGGTGCCCTGGAGGTAGCCGTACTGGTTGTTGGGCAGGGTGGAGAGGATGCGGCCGTTCTTCGACGGCGTGTCCGGGATCTGGTACCGGTCACCGCCGGGCGCGGACACGTCGATGACGCCGTCACCGTAGCTGGAGAAGTACGACTTGGCGCCCTTGACGCCCGTCGAGCTGACCGTGACGACACCCGGAAGCTGGGTGGGCACGTCGAAGCACTTGTGCGGGTCGACGGTGCGGGTGACCGGTGTCGAGTCGTCGGGGCTGGACGCGTCGGTGAGGGCGTCGGAGTCGAGGTCGTCGTTGGAGTTGCCGGCCGCGGCGACGTTCAGCGTGCCCTTTTTCTGGGCGTACGCCTGGGCCCGGTTCACCGCGTCGACGATGGCCCGCTGGTCGGGGTCGTCGAGGCAGTTGTAGAGCCACGGGTCCACGTAGTAGCTGTTGTTGGTGATCTCGACGCCGTGGTCGGCGGCGAACACGAAGGCGCAGACGACGCTTTCGGGGTAGAAGAGCTGCGTGGAGTCCGGCTGGGCCACCGTGATGCCCGAGACCTTCACGCCGGGCGCGACACCCGCGACGCCGACGCCGTTGCGGGCCGCCGCGATCTCGCCCGCGACATGCGTGCCGTGGTAGTGGTCGGCGTCGACCGGACGCCAGGAACCGTACGTGGTGTCCGGCTTGCCGCCCACACAGTTCGCGGACTGCGAGGGCGAGAAGTTCGGTGCGATGTCCGGGTGGGTGTCGTCGACGCCGACGTCGATCACGGCGACCGTCACCTTCTTGCTGCCCGGGTCGATCTTCGCCGCCTTGTCGGCGCCTATCGCCCGCAGATCCCACTGGTCGGCCTCGAGGGGCTCCTCGTCCGCCGTGGCGGCGCGCGAGACCTTGGCGGCCTCGGCTGCCGACAGCACCTGGGCGGAACCCTCGTCCGTCGTCCCCGCGGGCGTCAGCGGCGAGGTGCGCGTCGCACCCGCGGACTGCACTCCGCGCACTGTCCGGATCTGCTTCCCGAAGTCCGGGTTGGCGGAGTGGACGACGATCACACCGATCTGCTCGTACGCGATGACGACATTGCCGCCGGCCGCCTTGATCGCCTTCGTCACCGACGCGATCGTGCGGTGGTCCGTCCGGGTGTTGACCACGTACGACAGGTCGGGTCCGTCCGCGGTGGTCGCGGCGGGAGCGCCGAGGGGGGCGGCGGAGGCGGCACCCGGCAGGAAGCCGAGCGAGGCGGTGAGCGACAGCACGACCGGTACGGCGAGGCCGAGGCGGCGTCTGGATCGCAGATGAGCCATGGGATCTCCACATCATCCGGAAAACGAAGCTGCCCGAACACAGGTGGTGCCCGGGCAGGTACATGACGGAGTGGTGCAGGGCGAAAGCTATCCCCGGTCCGAGCTGGGCAGCAACGACTTCCGGCGATGACTTCCGAAAGAAGTCGGGGGAGTTGAACCGGTCCACGCGTGGCGCCGTGACCTTGAGCAGGGAGCCCGAGGACGATCGAGCCCCCTGAAGGATCACTTACAGGAGCTTTATGATCATGCTCCGTCATGTGATTCATATCACTGTGAGGTCAGAACTGCATGTCCGTAAGCGAGCCGTCCCCGTCCGCGAGCCCCGGCTCGCCCCCGTCCACCGTCGCAACAGCACCCGCAACGCGAGGAGACAACGTGGCCACCGACGCACCGCCACCCTCGAAAGCCGGAACACCCCTCCCCTCCACCGAGGAGTTCGTCCAGGTGCAGGAGAGCGCCGAATTCGGTGAACTGCGCAGCTCCTACCGCTCCTTCGCCTTCCCGCTGACCGTCGGCTTCATCGTCTGGTACCTGCTGTACGTCCTGCTGTCGAACTACGCGGGCGACTTCATGGGCACCAAGCTGTTCGGCAACATCAACGTCGCCCTGGTGCTCGGCCTCGGTCAGTTCCTCACCACGTTCCTCATCGCCTGGTGGTACTCGCGGCACGCCGCCGCCAAACTCGACCCCAAGGCCGAGGCGATCAAGTCCCGGATGGAGGGCGGCGCATGAGCCCCGCGATCACCCTGGCCGCAGGCGAGGCCAGCGAGCACCGGCCGCTGATCATCACCTTGTTCGCGGTGTTCGTCGCCGCGACCCTCGTCATCACCGTCTGGGCCGGCCGCCAGACCAAGGACGCCTCCGACTTCTACGCGGGCGGCCGGCAGTTCACCGGCTTCCAGAACGGTCTCGCGGTCTCCGGTGACTACATGTCCGCCGCGTCCTTCCTCGGCATCGCGGGCGCGATCGCCCTCTTCGGCTACGACGGCTTCCTCTACTCCATCGGCTTCCTGGTGGCATGGCTGGTGGCCCTGCTCCTGGTCGCGGAGCCGCTGCGCAACTCCGGCCGGTACACGATGGGCGACGTCCTCGCCTACCGCATGCGCCAGCGCCCGGTACGCACCGCCGCGGGCACCTCCACGATCGTCGTCTCGATCTTCTATCTGCTGGCCCAGATGGCGGGCGCGGGCGTCCTCGTGTCCCTGCTCCTCGGCATCACCAGCGACGGCGGCAAGATCGGCATCGTCGCCCTCGTCGGCGTCCTGATGATCGTGTACGTCACCATCGGCGGCATGAAGGGCACCACCTGGGTGCAGATGGTCAAGGCGGTGCTGCTCATCGTCGGGGCCCTCCTCCTCACCTTCCTGGTCATGCTGAAGTTCAACTTCAACATCTCCGACCTGCTCGGCAAGGCCGCCGACAACAGCGGCAAGGGAGCGCCCTTCCTGGAGCCCGGGCTCAAGTACGGCGCGACCTCCACCACCAAGCTGGACTTCATCTCGCTGGGCATGGCGCTGGTCCTCGGCACCGCGGGCCTGCCGCACATCCTGATCCGCTTCTACACCGTGCCCACGGCCAAGACCGCGCGGAAGTCCGTGAACTGGGCGATCGGCCTCATCGGCGCCTTCTACCTGATGACCCTCGCCCTCGGCTTCGGCGCCGCCGCGCTGATCAAACCGGACGAGATCATCGCCTCCAACAAGGCGGGCAACACGGCGGCCCCGCTGCTCGCGCTGCATCTGGGAGGCGTCGACTCCAACTGGGGTGCGATCCTCCTCGCCTCCATCTCGGCCGTCGCCTTCGCCACGATCCTCGCCGTCGTCGCGGGGCTGACGCTGGCATCGTCCTCGTCGTTCGCGCACGACATCTACGCGAACGTCATCAAGAAGGGTCAGGCGTCGGAGAAGCAGGAGATGAAGGCCGCCCGGTACGCGACGGTGGGCATCGGCGCCGTGTCCATCCTGCTGGGCGCCCTCGCCCGCGACCTGAACGTCGCCGGCCTGGTCGCCCTGGCCTTCGCCGTCGCAGCCTCCGCCAACCTGCCGACGATCCTCTACAGCCTGTTCTGGAAGAGGTTCACCACACAGGGCGCCCTCTGGTCGATCTACGGCGGTCTGGTCACCGCGGTCGGCCTGGTGCTGTTCTCGCCGGTCGTGTCCGGCAAGCCCACCTCGATGTTCCCGGACGTCGACTTCCACTGGTTCGCGCTGGAGAACCCGGGGCTCATCTCCATCCCGGTCGGCTTCCTGCTGGGCTGGCTCGGCACGATCCTGTCGAAGGAGGAGCCGGACGCCGGGAAGTACGCGGAACTGGAGGTCCGCTCGCTCACCGGAACCGGGGCGCACTGAGCACGCGCCGCCCCAACCACCGGGACCGCACCGCTCGCGGCCGCGTCGTAGATCCCTACGACGCGGCCGCGTCGCACCTCGTGGGATCGGGCCGCTGTCGATGTCGGTCCCGTCACGTAGGCTCGCAGTGTCAGGCAAAGTGATCCGCTTAGCGGGAGGGGGCCCACGTGCTCATCGACACCTACGGCCGGGTGGCCACCGACCTGCGTGTCTCGCTGACGGACCGCTGCAATCTGAGGTGCACGTACTGCATGCCCGAGGAGGGCCTGCAGTGGCTGTCCAAGCCGGACCTGCTCACGGACGACGAGATCGTCCGGCTGATACGCGTCGCGGTCACCGACCTCGGCATCACCGAGGTCCGCTTCACCGGCGGCGAGCCCCTGCTGCGCCCCGGTCTGGCCGGCATCGTGGAGCAGGTCGCCGCGCTCGATCCCCGCCCCCAGATGTCCCTGACGACCAACGGCATCGGTCTGAAGCGCACCGCGACGGCCCTCAAGGCGGCGGGCCTGGACCGGGTGAACGTCTCGCTGGACACCCTGCGCCCCGACGTCTTCAAGACCCTCACGCGCCGTGACCGCCACAAGGACGTCCTCGAAGGCCTCGAAGCCGCCCGGGACGCCGGCCTGACCCCGGTCAAGGTCAATTCGGTCCTCATGCCCGGACTGAACGACGACGAGGCACCCGACCTGCTCGCCTGGGCGGTGGAGCACGACTACGAACTCCGGTTCATCGAGCAGATGCCCCTGGACGCCCAGCACGGCTGGAAGCGCGAGGGCATGGTCACCGCCGGTGACATCCTCGCCTCACTGCGCACCCGGTTCGAGCTCACCCCGGAGGGTTCCGGCGAGCGGGGCTCCGCCCCCGCCGAGCGCTGGCTCGTCGACGGCGGACCGCACCGCGTCGGTGTGATCGCCTCGGTCACCCGCCCGTTCTGCGCCGCCTGCGACCGCACCCGGCTCACGGCCGACGGCCAGATCCGCACCTGCCTGTTCGCCACCGAGGAGACCGACCTGAGGGCCGCGCTGCGCTCGGACGCCCCCGACGACGAGATCGCCCGCATCTGGCGGCTCGCGATGTGGGGCAAGAAGGCGGGCTCGGGCCTGGACGACCCGTCGTTCCTCCAGCCCGACCGACCGATGTCCGCGATCGGCGGCTAGTCCCGGGCGCCGCCCGCGCGACGAGTCGTCCGACCCCTAGGCCCCCTCGGGCGCTTCCCAGTCCGCCAGTTTCACGACGTCCTTGAGGAACCCGCGCACACCGAGGAACTGCGACAGGTGCTCGCGATGCTCCTCGCACGCGAGCCACGTCTTGCGCCGCTCCGGTGTGTGCAGCTTCGGGTTGTTCCAGGCGAGCACCCACACGGCGTCGGCACGACAGCCCTTGGCGGAGCACTGCGCGGTGGCGGGAGCGGATGACGGATCGGGCAGCGGGAGGTTCACGCCTCAACCCTAGACGGCCCCCAAAAGGCGACGCCGAGCAGCCACGGGGGGAGCTGCCCGGCGTCGGTCCGTCGCTCCGACGGGGGATGCGGAGCGCGTACGAAGTATGTCACGGGTAACCCGTCGCCCGGCACCGGAACAACATGATTGATCTGAGCTTTTCTTGAGCTTGATGCGCGACGGCGTTCCGTTTCGGAAGGAGTCCCGGTGGCCGGGCCGAGGTCAGTTCATGTCCTGTCGCTCGGCCCGCGGACTCCTGCCGGGATCGGCCGTGACGTCCTCCGGAACGCCTTCCGAAGGGTCGTCCTCACGCGGCGGCGCGATCATCGGACGGGTGGGGGCGGCGACGAACGTCGAGGGGAGCGACGGCGCGTTCTCGCGCCCCGCGTTGGCGATGACCACCGCGATGTAGGGGAGCACCAGGCCGAGCACCAGCGCGACGATCGCGACGTGCCGCTCCACGTTCCACAGGGTGGCCGCAAGGATCACGGAGACCGTGCGCACGGACATCGAGATGACGTAGCGGCGCTGCCGTCCGCGTACGTCCTCGTCCAGTCCCTGCCTGGCTCCGGTGATCCGGAAGACCTGGACATTGCTCTGCTTCCGCATCACGTTCCACCACCCGCTTGTGTCGGACGCTCCCCGGTCCGTACCCGGCCCGGACCCCGTCGGGGAAGCAGGTCCGAACAGCTCCACGTTACGCCGCGACTGCGCCGCCTTCGAGACCGGGGCGGAGACCCGACGGGGTGGACCGGATGCGCCGGAGCGCGTACGGCGCCGCCCGACATGCGCCGTATGGCGGACAGGCCGAGACTGGGCGTACTGCTCATATGGAGCCGCACTAGGAGGCAGGCATGGGCTGGTTGTGGGCCATCATCGTCGGGTTCGTGCTGGGTCTGCTCGCCAAGGCGATCCTCCCGGGCAAGCAGCACAGCCCCCTCTGGCTGACCACCATCTTCGGCATGCTCGGCGCCATCGCCGGCAACGCGATCGCCCAGGGGCTGGGCGTCGCCGAGACCCGCGGCATCGACTGGAGCCGGCACGCCTTCCAGCTCGTGGCGGCGATCATCATCGTCTTCCTCGGCGACATGGCCTACATGGCGGTGTGGGGCAACAAGCGGAAGCAGCGCGCCTGAGTGCGGCGCGTACGCACGCACGAAGGGGGCGGCCCCGACGGGACCGCCCCCTTCGTGCGTGCTCCGGCTCAGCCGCCCGTGACCTCGACGGCCGCCAGGTTCTTCTTGCCCCGGCGCAGCACGAGCCAGCGCCCGTGCAGCAGGTCCTCCTCGGCGGGGACCGCGTCCTCGCCGACGACCTTCACGTTGTTCACGTACGCGCCGCCCTCCTTGACCGTCCGGCGCGCGGCAGACTTGCTCGCCACCAGGCCGACCTCCGCGAAGAGGTCCACGACGGGACCGAACCCGGCGACCTGGATGTGCGGCAGCTCGGAGAGGGACGCGGCCAGGGTCTTCTCGTCGAGCTCCGCCAGCTCGCCCTGGCCGAAGAGGGCCTTGGACGCGGCGGTCACCGCGGCCGTCTGGTCGGCGCCGTGCACCAGTGTCGTCAGCTCCTCGGCCAGCGCACGCTGCGCGGCACGGGCCTGCGGACGCTCCACGGTCTGCTTCTCCAGCTCCTCGATCTCCTCACGGGACCGGAAGCTGAAGATGCGCAGGAACTTGGAGACGTCGCGGTCGTCCGCGTTCAGCCAGAACTGGTAGAACGCGTACGGCGTGGTCATCTCGGGGTCGAGCCAGACCGTGCCCGACTCCGTCTTGCCGAACTTGGTGCCGTCCGCCTTGGTGATCAGCGGAGTGCCCAGCGCGTGCACCACGGCGTCCGTCTCGACCCGGTGGATCAGGTCGGTGCCCGACGTGAGGTTGCCCCACTGGTCGCTGCCGCCGGTCTGCAGCGTGCAGCCGTATCTGCGGTACAGCTCCAGGAAGTCCATGCCCTGCAGGATCTGGTAGCTGAACTCGGTGTAGCTGATGCCCTCCTGGGACTCCAGGCGCCGGGCGACGGCCTCCTTGGTGATCATCTTGTTGACGCGGAAGTGCTTGCCCACGTCACGCAGGAACTCGATGGCCGACAGGCCCTGGGTCCAGTCCAGGTTGTTGACCATGACCGCCGCGTTGGGCCCCTCGAAGTCCAGCAGCGGCTGGATCTGGGCGCGCAGCCGCTCCACCCACTGGGCGACGACCTCGGGCGCGTTCAGCGTGCGCTCGGAGTTCGGCTTCGGGTCACCGATCAGACCGGTGGCACCACCGACCAGGCCCAGCGGACGGTTGCCCGCCTGCTGGATGCGGCGCATGGTCAGGATCTGCACGAGGTTGCCGAGGTGCAGGCTGGGCGCGGTCGGGTCGAAGCCGCAATAGAACGTGACGGGACCGTCCGCGAACGCCTTGCGCAATGCGTCCTCGTCCGTGGAGAGGGCGATCAGCCCGCGCCACTTCAGTTCGTCGACGATGTCCGTCACGGTCTTGTGTCTCCTTGAAAGCGAAGGTTGGGCACCGGCCAGTCTAGGCGGGTCACACGCCCTGGCTGACCGAGCTCATGTTGAAGTCCGGCACCCGCAGCGCCGGCATCGCAGCACGAGTGAACCAATCGCTCCATTCACGCGGCAATGTCTTTTCCGTGCGCCCCGCCTCCGTGGCCCGCCCCAGCAGGTCCACCGGCGACTCGTTGAACCGGAAATTGTTCACCTCGCCGACGACCTGGCCCCTCTCCACGAGGTAGACGCCGTCCCGGGTCAGCCCGGTCAGCAGCAGCGTCGCCGGGTCGACCTCGCGGATGTACCACAGGCAGGTCAGCAGCAGACCACGCTCGGTGGCGGCGACCATCTCCTCCAGCGAGCGGTCCTCGCCCCCGTCCAGGACGAGGTTCCCGATCGACGGCGCCACCGGGAGCCCGGTCAGGTCCGCGCTGTGCCGGGTGGTGGACAGACGGTGCAGCGTGCCCTCGCGCACCCAGTCCGTCGCGGCCAGCGGCAGTCCGTTGTCGAACACGGAGGCGTCGTCCCCCGAGGAGTGCGCGAGGACGAACGGGGCGGACTCCAGTCCCGGCTCGTTCGGGTCGCTGCGCAGCGTCAGCGGCAGCTCGGTGAGCTTCTCGCCGACGCGGGTGCCGCCCCCGGGCTTGCTGAACACGGTGCGGCCCTCGGCCGCGTCCCGGGCCGCGGCCGACCACATCTGATAGATCAGCAGGTCGGCGACGGCGGTCGGCGGCAGCAGCGTCTCGTAGCGCCCCGCGGGCAGCTCGACGCGCCGCTCCGCCCAGCCGAGCCGCACCGCGAGCTCGGCGTCCAGCGCCGCCGGGTCCACGTCCTTGAAGTCCCGCGTCGAGCGCCCCGCCCACGCCGACCGCGTACGGTCCGGCGACTTGGCGTTGAGCTCCAGCGTGCCGTTGGGCTGGTCGTGCCGCAGCCGCAGCCCGGCCGACGTGCCGAGGTAGCTGGAGACCAGCTCGTGGTTGGCGAAGCCGTACAGCTCGCGGCCGCCGTGCCGGGCGCGGGCGAAGGACTCGCCGAGCGCCGGCGCGAAGTCGGCGAAGACGGCGGACGACGTCTCGGCGGGCGCGTCCGTGAAGTCAGGGGACTCCGGTACCCCCGTCACGAGCGGCTGTGCGTCCTCGGCGGGACCGGCACCGCGCGCGGCGGCCTCGGCGGCCCGCACCAGCGGCTCCAGCTCGTCGGCGGTCACGGCCGAGCGCGACACGACGCCGGACGCGGTGCCCTCACGGCCGTCGACGGTCGCGATGACGGTCAGCGTGCGCCCGCGGGTGACGCCGTTCGTGGTGAGCGCGTTGCCCGCCCAGCGCAGGTTCGCCGTGGACTGCTCGTCGGCGATCACCACGCAGCCGTCGGCGCGGGACAGTTCGAGGGCGCGCTCGACGACCTCGTGCGGCTTGTTCGTACGAGCGGTCATCGACCGGCCTCCTGCGTGGTGTTGAGGATGTTCACGCCCTTGAAGAGGGCCGTCGGGCAGCCGTGCGAGACCGCGGCGACCTGGCCCGGCTGGGCCTTGCCGCAGTTGAAGGCACCGCCCAGGACGTACGTCTGCGGGCCGCCCACCGCGGCCATCGAACCCCAGAAGTCGGTGGTCGTGGCCTGGTACGCGACATCCCGCAGCTGGCCGGTGAGCCGGCCGTTCTCGATCTTGAAGAAGCGCTGGCCGGTGAACTGGAAGTTGTAGCGCTGCATGTCGATCGACCAGGACCGGTCGCCGACCACGTAGATGCCGCGGTCCACGCTCCCGATCAGATCCTCGGTGGACATCCCGGCCGGGTCAGGCTGAAGCGACACGTTGGCCATGCGCTGCACGGGCACGTGCCCGGGGGAGTCGGCATACGCGCAGCCGTTGGACCGCTCGAAGCCGGTCAGCCGCGCGATGCGCCGGTCCAGCTGGTAGCCGACGAGCGTGCCGTCCTTGACCAGGTCCCAGGACTGCCCCGCGACACCCTCGTCGTCGTATCCGACGGTCGCGAGTCCGTGCTCGGCGGTGCGGTCGCCGGTGACGTTCATCAGCTCGGAGCCGTACCGCAGCTTGCCCAGCTGGTCGAAGGTGGCGAAGGAGGTGCCGGCGTACGCCGCCTCGTAGCCCAGCGCGCGGTCCAGCTCGGTGGCGTGCCCGATGGACTCGTGGATCGTCAGCCACAGGTTGGACGGATCGACCACGAGGTCGTACACGCCGGCCTCGACGCTCGGCGCCCGCATCTTCTCCGCGAGCAGCTCCGGGATCTGCCCGAGCTCCGACTCCCAGTCCCAGCCGGTGCCCGTCAGGTACTCCCAGCCGCGCCCGACCGGTGGCGCGAGGGTCCGCATCGAGTCGAACTCGCCGCTGGACTCGTCGACGGCGACGGCCGTGAGCTGCGGGTGCAGCCGGACCCGCTGCTGCGTGGTCACGGTCCCGGCGGTGTCGGCGTAGAACTTGTTCTCGTGCACGGTCAGCAGCGAGGCGTCGACGTGGTTGACGCCGTCGGCCGCCAGCAGCCGCGCGCTCCAGTCCGCCAGCAGCCCGGCCTTCTCCTCGTCGGGCACGGAGAAGGGATCGATGTCGTACGAGGAGACCCACGTCTTCTCGGCGTGCACGGGCTCGTCCGCCAGCTCCACGACCTCCTCGGACCCGGCGGCCTTGATCACCTGGGCGGACAGCTTCGCCATCGCCACGGCCTGCGAGGCGACCTTCGCGGCGGCGTCCATCGTCAGGTCCACACCTGACGCGAAGCCCCAGGTCCCGCCGTGCACCACCCGCACCGCGTACCCGAGGTCCGTGGTGTCCGACGACCCGGCGGGCTTGGCGTCCCGCAGCCGCCAGGACGCGCTGCGCACCCGCTCGAAGCGGAAGTCCGCGTGCTCGGCGCCCAGGGCCCGCGCCCGCGCGAGCGCGGCGTCGGCCAGGGCGCGCAGCGGTAGCGCCGTGAAGGCTTCGTCGATGGAATGAGGCACCGAGGTCTCCCTGCTGTCGTGGCCTGTCGGATCCGATCATGTCGCGCGGGCGGGCCCGGCGGCCATGCCTTTCCCCCAGCAGGCGCAGGTTTCGGGCCGGTACGTCCGGCGGGCCGCGGGATTCTGCGGCTCGGCCGGGTCCCGGCCCCCGCCGAGCAGGGATTTCTGTAGGGACCCGACAGCGACTCCCCGGCGCCACTGTCGGTGCCCGATTCTCCGAGCGGCCTGCCGGACCGATAGGTTTCCGAGGAAGGCGCCTGTCTTGCAGGGGTTCCAGTCCGCTATCGAAAGGGTGATCCGTTGAGCCGCTCGGTTCTCGTCACCGGAGGCAACCGGGGCATCGGCCTCGCCATCGCCCGCGCGTTCGCCGACGCCGGCGACAAGGTCGCGATCACATACCGTTCCGGTGAGCCGCCGTCCGGCTTCCTGGCCGTCAAGTGCGACATCACCGACACCGAGCAGGTGGAGCAGGCCTACAAGGAGATCGAGGCCGAGCACGGCCCGGTCGAGGTCCTCGTCGCCAACGCCGGCGTCACCAAGGACCAGCTCCTGATGCGTATGTCCGAGGAGGACTTCACCTCGGTCATCGACACGAACCTCACCGGCGCCTTCCGCGTCGTCAAGCGCGCCAACCGCGGCATGCTGCGCGCCAAGAAGGGCCGCGTGGTCCTGATCTCGTCGGTCGTCGGACTGCTCGGTTCGGCGGGGCAGGCCAACTACGCCGCCTCCAAGGCCGCCCTGGTCGGCTTCGCGCGCTCCCTTGCCCGGGAGCTCGGCTCGCGCAACATCACCTTCAACGTCGTCGCGCCCGGTTTCGTCGACACCGACATGACCCAGGCGCTCACCGACGACCAGCGCGCGGGCATCGTGTCGCAGGTGCCGCTGGGCCGCTACGCGCAGCCCGAGGAGGTCGCCGCGACGGTGCGGTTCCTCGCCTCGGACGACGCCTCGTACATCACTGGAGCCGTCATCCCCGTTGACGGCGGACTGGGAATGGGTCACTGATCACCATGAGCGGAATTCTCGAGGGCAAGCGCGTCCTGATCACCGGTGTGCTGATGGAGTCCTCCATCGCCTTCCACACCGCCAAGCTGGCCCAGGAGCAGGGTGCCGAGATCATCCTGACCGCGTTCCCGCGGCCCACGCTCACCGAGCGCATCGCCAGGAAGCTCCCCAAGCCCACCAAGGTCATCGAGCTCGACGTCACCAACGAGGAGCACCTCGCCCGTCTCGCCGACGTCGTCGGCGAGGAGCTCGGCGGCCTCGACGGCGTCGTTCACTCCATCGGCTTCGCCCCGCAGGACGCACTCGGCGGCAACTTCCTCAACACGCCGTTCGAGTCGGTCGCCACCGCCATGCACGTCTCGGCGTTCTCCCTGAAGTCGCTGACCATGGCCTGCCTGCCGCTGATGCAGAACGGCGGAGCGGTCGTCGGCCTCACCTTCGACGCCCAGTACGCGTGGCCGCAGTACGACTGGATGGGCCCGGCCAAGGCCGCCCTGGAGGCCACCAACCGCTACCTCGCCCGGGACCTGGGCAAGCAGAACGTGCGCTCCAACCTCATCTCGGCGGGCCCGATCGGCTCCATGGCCGCCAAGTCCATCCCGGGCTTCAGCGAGCTCGCCGCCGTGTGGGACACCCGCGCGCCCCTGGAGTGGGACCTCAAGGACCCGGAGCCGGCCGGCCGCGGTGTCGTCGCGCTGCTGAGCGACTGGTTCCCGAAGACCACGGGCGAGATCATCCACGTCGACGGCGGTCTGCACGCGATCGGCGCCTGACACCTCGCGACGCGTCGCGACGGGACGCCGGTGAAGCCTCCCGGTGCGCTCCCGCGGACGCCCGCACCCGACGCCCCGTTCCCCGCAGCCGCGGGGGGCGGGGCGTCCCCCGTTCGGCCCAACAGACCGGGCGCCCGGGGTGGCCGGGCACGCACGATTGGAGTAGCACCGCCCCGCAGCCGTACGGCCGAGGAGGTCCCCTTGTGCGCCTGTCCCGCCGCTTTGCCCCGGTGTTCGCGGCTGTCGCTCTCGTGATGGCCGTGCCGTACGACGCGATACCCCACGCGCGCGTGGGACACGACGACGCCCAGAACCTCTCGGCCGACGACGGCCGGCCCGCCGATCCCGAACCGTTCGGCGCCGAGTGCCGCACCACCATCGACGGCTCGCACGCCGTCGCGTACTGCCACAACCCCTATGTGGACACGGACCGCGTCCGTCTGCACGTCGAGTGCGACCGCTGGTGGGACATCGACACCGACAGCGCCCCCGCCGACGCCGGTGCCGCGGCCACGGTGAAGCTCACCGGCCGGTGCTGGAAGGAGATCCGCTCCGTCTGGGTCAGTCACCAGAAGCAGCCGGGCTGAGTCTCCCGGGACGGCACAGGAACGGATAACCCGCGGCCTCCGTGGCCGCCGCCTCCGCGTCGCCCGTGCGGATCGCGTCGACGAGCCGCGTGTGGTCCATGTATGTCTCCGGCGTCAGCTCCTCGCCGACGTCCTCGCGCAGCCAGTCCCGGAGCACCTCGCCCAGGTCCGCGTACATCGCCCTCATGACGTCGTTGTGGGACGCGGCCACCACCGCCAGGTGGAAGGTCGCGTCCGCCGTCACGAACGCCTCCGTGTCGCCCGACTCCCACGCCTCCTCACGGCGCAGCAGCAGGGTGTCCAACTGCTTGAGATCGCGCTCGGTGCGCCGCTCGGCCGCCAGCTTCGCCGCGCTCGACTCCAGCGTGGAGCGCAGTTCGGCGATGTGCCGCGGGTCCGCGTCCGCGAAGCGGCGGTGCATCACTCCGGCCAGCTCGCTCGTCGCCACGACATAGGTGCCCGAGCCCTGACGGATGTCGAGCAGGCCGTTGTGGGCGAGGGCGCGGACGGCTTCGCGGACGGTGTTGCGGGCGACGCCCAGCTGCTCGACGAGCTCCGGCTCGGTGGGGATGCGTGAGCCGACCGGCCACTCGCCCGAGGTGATCTGCGTCCGCAGCTCGGCGATGACCTGCTCGGACAGGGCCGAACGGCGTGGGTGGCTCAGCGGCATGTCGGTCCTTCGTACGGGCCCGGTGCGTTCGGTCGCGCGGGGCCGGAGGTTTCGGAGATTAACGCAGACCGATTGGACAACCAATCATCCCATGATTCTATGATGGGCGGCATGGTGAGCGAGGAGACCCGGACGATGACGTCCACACCGATACGCAGCTCCGCAGGAAGCCGGGAACCCCGATCGCCCGCCACGCGCGTGTGGACGACGCGACTCGTGGTCGTCGGCATCGTCCTCACCGCGCTCAACCTGCGTCCGGCGATCACCAGCCTCGGCGCCCTCCTCGAAGAGGTGCGCGACGGCCTCGGCATGAGCGGCAGCCTCGCCGGGCTGCTCACCTCCGTACCGCCGCTCTGCTTCGCGGTCTTCGGTGTCATGGCGCCGCGGCTGGCCCGCCGCTTCGGGCCGGGCGCGGTCGTCTGCGCGGGCATGGCCGCCATCGCGGCGGGCCTGGCCATCCGCCCCTACGCGGGGAACACGGCCGGCTTCCTGGCCGCCAGCGCGCTCGCCCTCATGGGCATCGCCGTCAGCAACGTCCTGATGCCGGTCATCGTCAAGCGCTGGTTCCCGGACCGGGTCGGCTCCATGACCGGCCTGTACTCGATGGCCCTGGCGCTCGGCACCTCGGCCGCCGCGGCGGTGACGGTCCCCATGACCGATGTCCTGGGCGGCAGTTGGCAGTCCGGGCTGGCGGTCTGGGCGGGGCTCGCGGCGGCGGCCGTGCTGCCGTGGCTCCCGCTCGTGCGCGCACGGGACACGGAAGCCGGTGCCGGCCCCGCCCGGCGCACCGGCTCCCCGGTAGGTGCCGCGGGCGCGCGGCCGGACTCCGGGTCCGCCGCGGCGACGGGGTCCGAGCCGGACGGGCTGCGCATCACCCGCAGCCCTACGGCCTGGGCGCTCGCCGTCTTCTTCGGGCTCCAGGCCACCGCCGCCTACATCACGATGGGCTGGATGGCGCAGATCTTCCGCGACGCGGGCGTCTCGGCCGGCACCGCCGGACTGCTCCTCGCCGTCACGATGGTCATGGGCGTTCCGCTCGCCTTCGTCATCCCGCGCCTGGCCACGCGCCTGCCCCGCCAGGGGCCGATCGTGCTCGCCCTCGGCGTCTGCGGGCTCGCCGGGTACGCCGGGCTCTACTTCGCGCCGGCGGCCGGCGCCTGGGCCTGGGCGCTGCTCCTCGGCGTCTCCAACTGCGCGTTCCCCCTCGCGCTCACCATGGTCGGCATGCGGGCCAGGACCGCGGCGGGCGTCGCCAAGCTGTCGGCCTTCGCCCAGAGCACCGGTTACCTGCTCTCCATCCCGGGCCCGCTGCTCGTGGGCGTGCTCTACCAGCACAGCGGCGGCTGGGGCCTGCCGCTCGCCCTCATGGCCGCGCTGATGGTCCCGCAGATGGCGGTGGGCGCCCTGGCCGGCCGCGACCGCACGGTGGAGGACGAGGCGGCGGCGCCGGGCGCACAGGGCTGAGCCCGCGGCTCCCCGGCCGAGGCCGTGGCCCGCCGTGGGAGGAGGCCACGGCTCCGGGCGTGACGACCCGCGTGATGGCACCGGGGGCCGTCACGCCCGGACCCCCTCTCCGAGGTCCGGACGAAGGGTGCGAGACTGGCCGTATGCCTGCGCTCGACCCGAACCCCCAGAACGGCCAGAAGAAGCTCCTGCTCGTCTTTGGAGCGATGCTGGCCATCACCGTGATCATCGGAATCATCGCGTCGATCGCCTCGCCGTGACCCGAGGCCCCCTCGGCCACCCGGGCCACGCGCCCCACCGCGGTGGTGGGGCTAACCCCCCTGTCCCCTAGGGGGTGAGTGTCAGGGTCAAGTGGGTGGATCACCGGATGGGTTGAGCGCCCCCGAGTCCGTAGTTTCGAGATGTGGCCGCGAGGACGCCGGTCACGGACCACTCGAAGACCACGGAGGCGGCATGTCGGCCCGAACGCACACCCGGCCCCACCCGGCGACCCCGGGCCGCGTCGAGATCCGTCTGCCCTGGTGGGCCCTGGCCCTGCCCACGCTCGCCTTCGTCACCCTGCTGCTCCTGATCCTCAATCCCGCCGACGCGCACGCCGCGGGCGGCGACCCGGCGATCACCCACGTCTTCGAGCAGGTCCAGCAGACAGTGCTGCACCGGGCGCCCTGAGTCACCGCCCGTCCGGCCCGGCCCCGCGCCGTCCGGGGGACCTCATCACCCCTGGCGGGTGAGCACGTCAACTCCCAGCGCCCCGTGGCGTGTTTCATGCGAAGCTGGAACGCATGAGCGTCGCAGAACCCCGCAGGATCATCCTCTTCCGGCATGCGAAAGCCGACTGGCCGCAGGTGTCCGACCACGAGCGGCCGCTCGCTGACCGGGGCCGCATGGACGCGGCCGTCGCCGGGCGCAAGCTGGCCGACACCGGCATCACCTTCGACCTGGCCCTCTGCTCCACCGCGATCCGGACCCGCGACACCTGGAAGCTCGCGGTCCACGAACTCGCGCACCGGCCGAAAACAGTCTATGAGGAGCGGCTCTACGAAGCCTCGCCCGGCGAGCTGATCGCCGTGCTCAACGAAACCCCCGACGACGCGCGCCAGGTGGTCCTCGTCGGTCACAACCCCGGGGTGCACGGCCTCGCCGAGATCCTGGCCGGCCAGGCCGAGGGCGACGCCCGCACCCGGATGAACAGCAGAGGATTCCCAGCCGCCGCCTTCGCGGTGCTCACCTTCGACGGCTCCTGGAAGACCCTGGAGCCCGGCGCGGCCACCCTCGTCGACTACTGGGCGCCGACGGAGTGACCCACCCCTCCTCGTGACGAAGGGGGTCCGGCACCCTGTGCCGGACCCCCTTCGTCATATCACCGGGCGGGTCAGTGGTCGTCCGTGTGCATGTCCGCCGCCTCGACCTCTTCGCGGGTGACGCCCAGCAGATAGAGGACCGTGTCGAGGAACGGGAAGTTCACCGCCGTGTGCGCGGCCTCACGCACCACCGGCTTCGCGTTGAACGCGACGCCGAGCCCGGCCGCATTGAGCATGTCCAGGTCGTTGGCGCCGTCACCGATCGCCACGGTCTGCGCGAGCGGGACCCCCGCCTCGGCGGCGAACCGGCGCAGCAGCCGCGCCTTGCCCGCCCGGTCCACGATCTCGCCGGTGACCTTGCCGGTCAGCTTCCCGTCGACGATCTCCAGGGTGTTGGCCTGCGCGAAGTCGAGGCCCAGCCGCTCCTTCAGGTCGTCCGTGACCTGGGTGAACCCGCCCGACACCACGCCGACTTGGAAACCGAGCCGCTTCAGCGTACGGATGAGGGTGCGCGCGCCCGGCGTCAGCCGCACCTCCTCGCGCACCTTTTCCACCACGGAGGCGTCGAGCCCCTTGAGCAGGGCCACACGCGCGTGCAGCGACTGCTCGAAGTCCAGCTCCCCGCGCATCGCCGCCGCAGTCACCTCGGCGACCTCGGCCTCGCAGCCCGCGTGCGCCGCGAAGAGCTCGATCACCTCGTCCTGGATGAGCGTCGAGTCCACGTCCATGACGACCAGACGCTGGGCCCTGCGGTGCAGTCCGGCCGCGACGACCGCGATGTCGACACCGAGCGCCGCCGCCTCCGTCACCAGCGCGGTGCGCAGCGCCTCGGTCTCCGTACCGGACACGGCGAATTCGACGGCCGTCACGGGGTACTTGGCGAGCCGGAAGATGCGGTCGATGTTGCCGCCACACTTCGTGATCCGCGCGGCGATCGCGGCGGTCGACTCCGCGGTCAGCGGATGCCCGAGCACCGTGACGAGCGAACGCCCGAGCCCACGGGGCCGGTTGTCGCCGTGACCGGAGATGATCTCCGCCTGCATCTTCATCGACTCCGCCCAGCTGTGGACGGTGGCCCGCAGATCACCTTCGAGCCCGACGTGCGGCTCGGTCACGAGCGCGCACAGCACGATCCGGCCACGGGTGACGACCTGCTCGATGTCGACCACGTCGACGGAGTAGGCGGCGAGGGTGTCGAAGAGTCCGGCGGTGATGCCCGGCCGGTCCTTGCCGAAAATCTTGACGAGGAGAGTGGGGACGTCGGAGGTCTGCGAAGCGCTCATGGTGTATCCACCGTATCCGGCACCGAGTGCCTTCCGCCTTCCCGGTCCGCCTGGCGGACGGGGAACACTGGATGTCACCTGAGTGGCGCGCGCATGACCGCCCGCCGACACCGTGCTCCCCTCTCCCGCGCAAGGCCCCCGCCCCCGGCGAGAACGGGGCCGTGCCGGCCGCCGGCACGTCCGCCTGCCCGCGGGGTGCGTGTGTCAGCGTCCTCCGCGGGGCCGGCGCGGAGGGGGCGTCCCCTCGTCCGGGGGCGGCGGCGGGGGCGGCGGCGGCGCCCCGCCCAGCCCCTGCCCGCCCGACCGGGGCCGACGCGGGGGCGGCGCCCCGATGGGCCCGACCACCGTCGGCGCACCGTACACGTCTCCGGGTGCCGGTCCGCTTCCCGGCGACCGTGTGCCCTCGGAGGGCGGTCCGCCGCCCCGCGGTCCGGCTCCCCGTGAGGTCTGTCCGCCGTCCCTGGGTCCGGCGCCCCGCGAGCGCTGCCCGTCGCGTCCCGGTGCCGTGCCCGGCGCGGGCCCCCGCTCCCTCGCGCCGCCCGGCCTCCGCAACTCCTCCGGCAGCTGAAGATAGGGGTTCGTGTCCGGGTTCGGCGGCCGGTAGGAGGCCTGCGGGCGGTACGGCCCGGACTCCCCGGCCGGCACGGCGTACTCGGCCGCGGCCACCGGGTGACCCCCGAAGTCACCCAGTGCCAAAGGCCCGGCCCGTCGTCCCGCGGCGCCGCTCGCGTACGCCAGCAGCGCCCCGGCCGCGCCCGCGCCCGCGCCCCACGCGGCGCCGAGCAGCAGCGCGATGCCCAGGCGTCCGTGCAACTCGATCCCCGCGCCGAAGGCGTCGAAGCCGAGCACCGACAGCGAGGCGTCCGCGGACACCTCCGTCAGCCATGCCATCAGGGGCAGCGCGGCCGCGGTCACCACCGCGAGCGGAAGAGCGCAGCGCCCTGCGAAGGAGAGCGCACCCCCGCCCCGTACGTCTGCGGCAGCCGTGCCTCCCGCGTCGGCGGCACCCGGCTCCCGTACAAAAGGCGTACGCGTCGCCGTCAGGACGCCCGCGAACAGCATCATGAGGGCGGTCGCCACACCCAGCAGCCACACACGTCCGTCGAGTTCGGCGAGACGGCCCAGCGTGACGGGCCGGCCGGAGTCGACACTGAGCAACCGGTCCAGCGGGTCGGGCAGCAGCTTGGCGAGTTCGCCCGTGGCCCTGCCGTCCCACGGGACGAAGAGGCCGACGGGCACGCCGAGCCACACGCCGTTGGGCGCACCGAGCAGGGCGGCCCCGGCGATCCGCTTGGGGTGGTCGTCGCCGATCGCCGCGTACGCCGCCGCGGCGAGCCCTGCCAGGACGGCGACCAGCAGCACCGTGACGAGCGCGGAGGCGGCCGGCCGCACCACGCGGTGCACGGCCTCCCAGCCGCGCGGCAGCGGTGTGCGCCGCGAGGCCAGCAGGGCGATCACCAGGACCCCGGCCGCCCACGCCGCGCCGCCCAGCAGCGTGGGCCCCGTGTCAACGGTGAACCCCACGGCCGCCTTCGCGTCGACCAGGTCGCCGATCTTGTCGGGGAGCAGTCCGCCCAGGTCGCCCAGCCCGCCGGGGAGTTTGTCCGTGATGTCGCCGAGTCCGCCCCCGCCCGCGACCCGGTCGAGCCCGAGCTTGCTCCCGTCGATCGTGACGACGTCATGACCGGCCCAGGCGAGACCGCCCAACGCGGCGACGAAGAGCACCACCACCGAGGCCACGCGCGCGAGGAGTTCGGACGGAGCGATCACAACTTGCGCCCCGCGCAAGGACCTCAGGAAGAACCAGGCCAGCAGCAGCGCACCGACCAGGGCCACACCCAGCGGTGTGATCTCGATCGCGGTGTGTGCCTCCGCTCCCTTCAGACCGAAGGCCGACACGTCGCCCGACGGCTTGACCGCGCCGTTCGCCCCAAGTGCCACCACCGCCGCCGTCATCGGCCCCAGCGAGCCCGCCGAGTCCGCCCCGAGCAGATGCAGACCGAGCGCGGCCGTACCGGCCATGCCGATCAACGCCCAGCTCACGGAGGCGATCGCGGACAGTGCCACGTCTCCCCACGGCACGCCCCTGGTGCCTGCCTCGTGGTCCGCGGTCCCGATGCTCATCGTCAGACCCCCCCGATCCGCGCCGCGGCGATGCACCGCGGATGTCCCCCTCGCGTGGGATTACCACTCTCCGGGCCGGTTTCAACCCCGTCAACGGAAACGGGCAACCCGCCCGTACTCATCCTTCACAAGGCCCGACTTTCGGTCAGGGGGCTCCTACTGAAATAGTTCCCCACGATGTTCGACATCCCTAGACTCCCTGTGATGGGGGTAACTCGGGGGACAACTCAGTGGGGCATGGAGTGCCGGAACTCGTACTGGAATTGAATGGACGGACCTGGACGCTCGATGCGTCCAGGCCACACACCCTCGGACGCGATCCGCAGGGAGACATCGTGCTCGACGACGCCAGGGTGTCCTGGCGTCACGCCACGATCAGCTGGGGCGGCCGCAGTTGGGTCATCGAGGACCACGGCAGCACCAACGGCACATTCGTGCAGGGCCAGCGGATCCACCAGATGGAGATCGGCCCGGGCTCGGCCGTGCACCTCGGCAACGCGACCGACGGGCCGCGCCTGAACGTATCGGGTGCCGCCGCCCCGGTCGCGCAGCCCCAGCAGCAGCCGTACGCCGCGCAGGGCGCGAGCCCCGGCTGGGCTCAGCAGCCGCAGCAGCAGGCACCCGACCAGGGCTGGCAGCAGTCGCAGCAGTCGGCACCGAGCGTGCCGCAGCAGCAGGGATCCGGTGGAGCCGCGGGGGCGCCGCCGGTCTACGGCGACCGCAGCCCGACGACCTTCCACCAGTTCTCGCTCGGCCGCGTGATGCGCATCGGCCGTGCGCTGGAGAACGAGCTGGTCGTCTCCGACCTCCAGGTCTCGCGCCACCACGCCGAGTTCCACGCGACGCCCGACGGCCGCTTCGAGATCCGTGACCTCGGCTCGCACAACGGCACGTACGTCAACGGTATGCCGATCGCCAAGGGCGGTTCGGCGCTGCTCGGCCCGAACGACATCGTCGGCGTCGGCCACTCGACGTTCCGCCTCGTCGGCGACCGCCTCGAGGAGTTCGTCGACACCGGTGAGGTCTCCTTCTCGGCCCGCCACCTGACCGTGACGGTCGACGGCGGCAAGCAGATCCTCAAGGACGTCTCCTTCGGCGTGCCGGAGAAGTCGCTCATCGCGGTCATCGGCCCGTCCGGTTCCGGCAAGTCGACGCTGCTGAAGGCGCTCACCGGCTACCGCCCCGCCAACCAGGGCGACGTCCTCTACGACAACCGGAACCTGTACAAGCAGTTCGCCGAGCTGCGGCAGCGCATCGGTCTGGTCCCGCAGGACGACATCCTGCACAAGGAACTGACCGTCAAGAAGGCCCTCAAGTACGCGGCCAAGCTGCGCTTCCCCGCCGACACCACGGCCGAGGAGCGCGAGGCCCGCATAGACGAGGTGCTGCGCGAGCTGAAGCTGGACATCCACAAGGAGAAGAAGGTCACCTCCCTCTCCGGTGGCCAGCGCAAGCGTGTCTCGGTGGCCCTGGAGCTGCTCACCAAGCCGTCGCTGATCTTCCTGGACGAGCCGACCTCCGGCCTCGACCCGGGCATGGACCGTGACGTCATGCAGCTGCTGCGCGGCCTCGCCGACGACGGCCGTACGGTCCTCGTCGTCACGCACTCGGTGGCCGAGCTGGCGATCTGCGACAAGCTCCTCGTCATGGCGCCCGGCGGCTCCGTGGCCTACTTCGGGCCGCCGGAGGAGGCGCTGAACTTCTTCGGCTACGACACCTGGGCCGATGTGTTCTCCGCCTTCGAGAACTACCGCGACTACGACTGGGCGGGCCGCTGGAAGGGCTCGCAGCACTACCAGATGTACGCCGCGGACATCGACGCGGTCGCCCCGCAGTCGACGCAGATGCCGCCGCCGCAGGCGATGAAGCCGCCGAAGCCGCAGAGCTGGGGCTCCCAGCTGATGACGCTGATCCGCCGCTATGTCTCGGTGATCGCCTCCGACAAGGGCTTCCTGGCGCTGACGGTGATCCTGCCGGCGGTGCTGGGCGCGGTGAGCCTGCTCATCGACTCGGACAAGACGCTGCTGGTCAACCCGATCATCACGAAGGGGGGGTTCCACGTCGCCAACGGCACGGCCACGACGGTGCTCCTCATCCTCGCGGTCGGCGCGTGCTTCGCCGGTGCCGCCAACTCCGTCCGCGAACTGATCAAGGAGCGGGTGATCTACGAGCGGGAGCGCGCGACGGGTCTGTCACGTTCCGCGTATCTCATGTCCAAGGTCATCGTCCTCGGCGTGATCACCATGCTGCAGGGCGCCTTGATCGGCGCCATCGGCTTCGGCAGCCGCACGGTCCCGAAAGAGGGCCTGATCCTGACGAGCCTGCCCAAGGTCGAGCTCACCATCCCGATCATGGCCCTCGGTTTCGCGTCGATGATGTTCGGCCTGGTGATCTCCTCGCTGGTGAAGACCGCCGAGAAGACCATGCCGCTGCTGGTCATGTTCGCGATCGTCCAGGTCGTCTTCACCGGCTGCCTGTTCATCCTGAACGGCACCCCCGGTGTCAACCAGTTCTCGTACCTGATGCCGGCCCGCTGGGCTGTCGCCGCCTCCGGTACCACGCTGGACTTCAACAACATCTTCCCGAACCAGGACGACCCGAGCAGCACGGACCCGCTGTGGGACCACACGGCCGGGGCCTGGACCCTGGACATGGTCGCCCTGATCGTCCTCGGCGTGCTCTGCGGCTTCTTCGTGGCCCGCTTCCTGCGCCGCCACGAGCCCGAGGTCATGCGCAAGTAGTCGCGCGGACCGGCCGCCCGCAGTCGCGCGGACCGGCCGGGACGGGCGAAGGGCGGCACCCCGACCGGGGTGCCGCCCTTCGGCGTCAGTGTGGGAGCTCCGCGCCAAGCCCTCAGTAGGCGCTGTTGACGTTGTCCATCGAGCCGTACTTGTCGGCCGCGTAGTTGGCGGCGGCGGTGATGTTGGCGATCGGGTCGTAGATGTTCCACGAGGTGCCGGGCACGTGGTACGCGTTGAAGGTCGGCTGGATGACCTGCAGCAGACCCTTCGACGGGATGCCGTTGATCGCGTTGATGTCCCAGCCGTTGATGGCGTTCGGGTTGCCCGACGACTCCCGCATGATGTTGCGGTACAGGCCGTTGTAGGAGCCCGGGATACCGTGCTTGGCCATGATCGAGAGGGACTTGCGGATCCAGCCGTCGAGGTTGTTGGTGTAGGTCTTCGCGGCGACCGTCTCGACGTGGACCACGGTGCGCGGCGCGGAGCGGCCGGCGGCCAGCGTCGTCACACGGGATTCCGCGGCCTGCTGCTTCGCGAGTGCCTCGGCCTCGGCCTTCTGCGCGGCCTTGTCGGCGGCGGCCTTCTTCGAGGCGTCGGCGGCCTTCTGCTTCGCGGCGATGTCCTGGGTCTTCAGGTCCGCGGCGGCCAGCTGGTCGGTGATGCGGGCCTTGACGTCCTTGATCTGCGTCTCGCTGTAGGCGACCGGGGCCGCGTCGACGGCGGCGTCGGTCGTGCTGGTCCCCGAGTGACCCGGTGCCAGCGAGAACGCGAGGGCAGCGGCGCCGAGGGTGGCGACACCTGCGATCGAGAGCTTGCGGACCTTGGTCAGCTTCGGACTATGTCCAGGAGTGGTGATGTTCTTGGGCATGGCTGATGGACCTCTTCGAATAGCGCGGAGGTCGCTCGGGGCCCGGTGGGGGACAAATCGTTTCCGGAACGAACACCGTGGGGCGAAACCCTCGGTGTTGAGCGACGGAGGCAATTCTTAGCGGTCGCAAAATCCCATGGCAAAGGTGTGACGTACGAAGCCGGGTAGTGGAACGGGAACGGGCAAATCGGGACAGACTGGCACGTCTGTCCCGCTCACCGCGTCCTGTTTATCTCCTATGTTCCCTCGTACGTGATGTGTGCCCTATGTGCGGGCTCACACCGGTCCCTCCCCCATGTCACCAACAGTTGCCGGAGCAATGCCGAGAGCGAGGGCTCTCCTCGGGGAGGATGAGGTGGACGTCCCCGAACTCGTGCCAGAGGTACAGCCCGCGCAGCGCCTCGTCGTAGCTGGTGTCGATCGCAGCGCGGCCCGCGATCGCCTCCAGCATCAGAAGATGCGAGGCCTCGGGCTCGTGCAGCCCGGTCAGCAGCCCGTCGACGACCCGCACCCCGCGCTCCGGGGTCACCACCAGATCGGTCCAGCCCTTCGCCGCCCGCACCACCCCGTCGGTGCCGGTCGCGGACTCGACGGCACGCACCGCGGTCGTACCGATCGCGATGATCCGGCCTCCGCCGGCCTTCGCCGCGTTGATCAGCCGGGCCGACGCCGCCGGCACCTCGTACCTCTCCGGATACGGCGGCTCATGGGACTCCGCCGACGCCACCCCCGTATGCAGCGTGATCGGCGCGAACTGAACACCCCGGCTCACCAGCTCCGCCACCAGCCGAGAGGTGAAGGGCCGCGCCGCGCTCGGCATCTCCGCACTGCCCGCGCCGTCGGCGGACGGCAGCGCGAACACCGTCTGGTACACGGACAGCGGCTGGTCCCTGTCCGTGTAGGAGTAACGGATGGGCCGGCCGTGCCGCCGCAGCAGCCCCAGGACGTCGGCCTCCGACACCCGCCCCCACCACAGCCGCGGGCTCCGCGAGGCCAGCGGCTCCTCCAGGACGAGCCGTACGTCGCCGGGCAGACACACCTCTGTACCCGCAGGCCCGCCCGCCCGTGCGCGCGTAGTACCAGCACCGTCCGGATCCCGCAGCTCGACGGCCCACCGCCCGTCGTCCCCGCGCGTGGAGAAGTGGACGACCACGCGCGCGTCCCCCACCCGCCCGTCCACCGCCGCCGACAAAGTGGCGGAAGTGTTGACCACGAGCAGGTCACCCGCCTTCAGCTCCCGCGGCAGCTCCACGAACTCGTGATGCGACACCTCCGTACCGCGCGACACCAGCAGCCGCACCGAGTCCCGGTCCAGGCCCGGGCCGCGCTGCTCGGCCGGCACCCGGGCCGACAACTCCTCCGGAACCTTCCCCCATTCTCGGCTGCCCCCGAACGGGGGGACCCCCATCGCCGTCGTCATCGCTCCTCCAGGAGGGCCGGAGCGGAGTAGCGCCCACTGGCCGGCCGTTCGTCGATCAGTCGCAGAAGGGCAGGAACCACGCTGTCCGGTGCCGGCCGTGGATCGTCGTCCTCCGGTACGGCCGCGGCGTACAGGTCCGTACCCATGTCCCCGGGGTCGACGGCCCAGACCCGAAGACCGGGCTCCTCCTCGCCGAGGACCGCCGACAGATGGTCGAGTGCCGCCTTGGACGCGCCGTAGCCGCCCCACGTCTCGTACGCCTCGACGGCGGCGTCCGAGCTGATGTCGACGACCGTGCCCGCCTCCGCGGCCCGGAGCAGCGGCAGCGCCTCCTGGACCAGGCCCAGCGCGGCCACCACATTGACCTCCAGCGCCTGCCGCAGCCCGTCCAGCGTCAGGTCCTCCAGACGCACCAGCGGCTCGGCGCCGAGCGCGCTCGCGTTGTTCACCACCAGATCGACGCCTCCGAGCTTGCGGGCCGCCGCCACCAGCTCCGCGCGGTGCCCCGCGTCCGTGACGTCCCCGGGCAGAGCCTCGACACGGGTCCCGTACGCGGACAGTGCCACCGCGGTCTCCTCCAGAACCCCGGCCGTCCTGGCGTCGAGCACCAGGTCCCAGCCGCGCTCCGCCAGGGCCGCACCGAGCGCCCGCCCCAGCCCCTTCGAAGCCCCCGTGATGATCGCTACCGGCATGACAACAGTCCCCTCATCCCTTGACCGCCTCTCCCGGCGGGTGTCTTCAAGGTAGGGACCGGGCCCGCCCCGGCGCCTCGTGCGCGGGCCGCAATGATCCGGGTTCCTTCGTCCTAGGCCCCTGGGCCTAGGCGGGGGCCACCACAGGTCCGATACGCGCCGTCGCACCCCGCCGGTACCTTGAGGTCATGAGCCAAGGACCCCGTTCCGGCCTGTCCGCGGTGAGTTCCGCGCTGCTGGCCATGAGCAGGCACCTCGAGGTGCGCGACGTCCTCAAGACGATCGTCGCCTCGGCCCGTGAGCTGCTCGACGCGCAGTACGCGGCGCTCGGCGTGCCCGACGACCACGGCGGCTTCGCCCAGTTCGTCGTCGACGGCGTCAGCGACGCACAGTGGAAGGCCATCGGCCCGCTCCCGCGCCAGCACGGCATCCTCGCCGCCATGCTGCACGAGGCCCGCCCGGAACGACTCGCCGACGTCCGCAAGGACCCCCGCTTCGAGGGCTGGCCCAGCGCCCACCCGAACATGTCCGACTTCCTGGGCCTGCCCATCCGCGACGGGGACGAGGTCATCGGCGCGCTGTTCCTCGCCAACAAGGTGCGACCCTCCGCGGGCCGCGGACAGGACGTCCCGGCCCCCAGGGCGGGCGGCGGCTGCGGATTCACCGAGAACGACGAGGAACTGCTCACGATCCTCGCCCAGCACGCGGCGATCGCCCTGACCAACGCCCGGCTGTACGAGCGCAGCCGCGAGCTCACCATCGCCGAGGAGCGGTCCCGGCTCGCCCATGAACTGCACGACGCGGTCAGCCAGAAGCTGTTCTCCCTGCGCCTCACCGCGCAGGCGGCGGCCGCACTCGTCGACCGCGACCCGTCACGCGCCAAGGGCGAACTCCAGCAGGTGGCCGCGCTCGCCGCGGAGGCGGCGGACGAACTGCGCGCCGCCGTGGTCGAGTTGCGCCCCACCGCACTCGACGAGGACGGCCTGGTCGCCACCCTGCGCAATCAGATCCAGGTCCTCGACCGCGCCCACTCGGCGCGGGTCGGCTTCTCCAGCCGCGGGGTCCGGGCGCTGCCCGCGGCCCAGGAGGAGGCCCTGCTGCGCGTCGCCCAGGAGGCCCTGCACAACGCGCTGCGGCACTCCGGCGCAGCCCGGGTCGACGTCACCCTGGAGAAGCACGGCCCGGGGGCCGTCCTGCGCGTCACGGACGACGGCAGCGGCTTCGAACCCGCCGCGACACGCAGCGCCGGCCGCCACCTCGGACTGGTGTCGATGCGCGACCGGGCGAGCGGGGTCGGCGGCAACCTCACCGTGGAATCGGCGCCCGGAAAGGGCACCACGATCGAGATGGAGGTCCCTGGTGGCTGACGCAATCAAGGTGCTGCTCGTCGACGACCACCAAGTGGTCCGCCGCGGTCTGCGCACCTTCCTCGAAGTACAGGACGACATCGAGGTCGTGGGAGAGGCCTCCGACGGTGCCGAAGGGGTGGAGCGTGCCGAGGAGTTGAAACCCGACGTCGTCCTCATGGACGTCAAGATGCCCGGCACGGACGGCATCGACGCGCTGCGCCGGCTCCGCGAACTCGCCAACCCGGCACGCGTGCTGATCGTCACCAGCTTCACCGAGCAGCGCACCGTCGTGCCCGCCCTGCGCGCCGGAGCCGCCGGATATGTGTACAAGGACGTGGACCCGGACGCCCTGGCCGGCGCCATCCGCTCCGTGCACGCCGGACACATCCTGCTGCAACCCGAGGTCGCGGGCGCCCTGTTGTCCCAGGACGAGGCCAACTCAAACCAGGGGAGAGGCGGTTCGCTCACCGAGCGGGAGCGTGAAGTACTCGCCCTGATCGCGGACGGCCGCTCCAACCGGGAGATCGCCCGCGCCCTCGTCCTGTCCGAGAAGACGGTGAAGACCCATGTCTCGAACATCCTGATGAAACTCGACCTCGCCGACCGGACCCAGGCCGCGCTCTGGGCCGTGCGGCACGGCGTCGGGGGCTGAGGGCGGTGCCGGTCACCAGGGAGAGAGCGCTCCGGCGCACCTTCCTGGAAGGTCGGCGCCCGGCAATTCGGAGGGTTCCGCTCCGGGATGAGATTCATACCGTCGTGTGTATGTCCCCCGAATGGCGCATCCTCCGTGGTCCTCCGCCGTTCTCCAGTGCGTGCCGCGGCGACCTGCCGCGGTGATCGCTAGGAGGGGTTGAAGAAGTGAAGAACCTGAAGAAGGCCACGGCAGTCGCGATGGTGGCCGGCGGCCTGGTCGCCGCGGGAGCCGGCATGGCCTCCGCCACCGACGGCGCGTGGGCGGGCGGCACGGCCGCGGGCTCCCCGGGTGTCGTCTCGGGCAACCTCGTCCAGGTCCCGGTGCACGTGCCGGTGAACGCGGTCGGCAACACGGTGAACGTCATCGGCGCCCTGAACCCGGCCTTCGGCAACCTCGGCATCAACCACTGAGGTCCGCACCGGCCCGTTCGTGACCACCGGCCTTCCAGGGATCTCTGGGAGGCCGGTCAGGTTGTCGACTGATCAGCCGACTGGCCCGATCGGGCCTTTCGGCGCGGCATCCCGTGCCGCGGCGGGCCTCCTCGCGTTGCTCAGCGTACGACCCTCGGCCGGGTCGGATAAGCGAACGCAGGAGGAACGTTTTTTATGAAGATCGCCAAGAAGGCAGCCCTGGCCCTCACCATCGCCGGGATCGCCGCGGGCGCCTCGGCCGGTGCCGCCGTCGCCGACTCGGGTGCCGAAGGCGCTGCCTCGCAGTCCCCGGGCGTCGCCTCGGGCAACACCGTGCAGGTCCCGGTCCACGTCCCCGTGAACGTGTCCGGCGACAGCGTGAACGTCATCGGTCTCCTGAACCCGGCCTTCGGCAACCAGGCCGTCAACGACTGATCCGTACGGTCGCCAAGGGCCCCGCGCCGGAAGCGTGCGGGGCCCTTCGCGTACCCAGGAGCGCCCGCCCCGTGGGTCAGGAACGCCCGCCCCGTGGGCCGGGAGCGCCGGCCCGGCGTCCCGCGGGCCCGTGAGCGCACCCGCGCGCCGCGCAGGCTCCCGTCCCGCGCTCCGTGAGCGCACCCGCGCGGCGCAGGCTCCTTCCGTGTCCCCGGGTCCCTTCGCGCGGGGAGCGACTCGGGGTCCGGCCGCCTCCTGCGCAGCGCGGTCCGCCCGGATGCAGGCCGGTCCGCCCGGACCCCGCACGACCCCCGGGCCGACTGCCGGCCCCGGCGCCTTCGGCCCGGGCCCGCTCACCGCCCCCGCACCGCTCCGGTTCGGTCCCGCTCACCGAGCCCCCGGTGTCTCCCGCTCACCCCGGCGGGCGGACTCCCCGTCCCGCCCTCAGGACGTTCACCGAGCTCCCCGCTCCCGCTCCTCCACGAAGGCGTTGTACGCGGCCACCTGTGCCCGTCGGGCCGTCCGCTCCACCGGGCGCAGCGCGAGGGAGCGTGCGCCGATCTCCGAGGCGCTCACCGCTCCGCCGTGGCCGTTCTCGTAGGCGACGGAGATCAGCAGTCCCACCCGCTGGGCGAGCTCGAGTACGCGTACGGCGCGCGGCGGATAACCGGGAGCGAGCACCTCGCCACCACGCTCGGCACGCGCCCGGTACGCGTCGATCGCCGCCTCCGCGACCGGCCCCGATCCGGCCACGTCCAGGCGCGACAACACCTGGGTCGCCTCGCGCAGCGCCTCCGCCAGCTCCCGCTCCGCCTCACTGAGGGACGGCACGTCGGCGGGCGGCGCCTCCCGCACGGCGAGACAGTGCCAGAGGACCTCGACGTGCACATCGCCCTCGGGCCCGGCCTCGTACACCTCGGGCACGAGCCCGAGCGCCGCGCCGTGACAGACGACGGCCTCCTCGGCGTCGAGGGCGCGCGCGTTGAACTCCGGCGGACCGCTCAGGCCGAGCGGATGGCCCGGCGCCGGCAGCGCGACCCGCAGTCCCGTCACGCCGAGCACGCGGAGCCGTCCGAGGGCGAGCGTCAGGCCCACGGGCCCGGGCTCGCCGGGCAGCCCCTCGACCCGGTGCACGGCGTCCTCCCCGACGACGGCCAGCACCGCGTCGTCCGGTGACACAAGTCCGGCCAAAAGGGCATTTCCCCATGCGGCCAGTCGTCCTGAGCGTGGTTCCGAGAGCATGCCTCCACCCTAAGGACCGACCGATGGATTGGAGCGGCCGACCGGTGGCGTAGGTTTTCCCTGGGGGCTGCGTCGACAGACGTCAGCGACGGCCGAGACTGCAATGGGAGACAACGCGCTCATGAGCGATGTACTGGAGCTGGAGGACGTGTCCGTGGTCCGCGAGGGCCGGGCTCTGGTGGACCAGGTCTCCTGGTCGGTCAAGGAGGGCGAGCGCTGGGTCATCCTCGGCCCCAACGGCGCCGGAAAGACGACCCTCCTGAACGTCGCCTCCAGCTACCTCTTCCCCAGCCAGGGCACCGCCACCATCCTCGGCGAGACCCTCGGGAAGGTCGACGTCTTCGAACTGCGCCCGCGCATCGGCGTGGCCGGCATCGCCATGGCGGAGAAGCTCCCCAAGCGCCAGACCGTCCTGCAGACCGTGCTGACCGCCGCCTACGGCATGACCGCCGGCTGGCACGAGGACTACGAGGACGTCGACGAGCAGCGCGCCCGCGCCTTCCTCGACCGGCTCGGCATGAGCGACTACCTCGACCGCAGGTTCGGCACGCTCTCCGAGGGCGAGCGCAAGCGCACCCTGATCGCCCGCGCCCTGATGACCGACCCCGAACTGCTGCTGCTCGACGAGCCCGCCGCGGGCCTCGACCTGGGCGGGCGTGAGGACCTCGTACGCCGCCTCGGCCGCCTCGCCCGCGACCCGGTCGCCCCCTCCATGATCATGGTCACCCACCACGTCGAGGAGATCGCGCCCGGCTTCACCCACGTCCTGATGATCCGTCAGGGCAAGGTCCTCGCCGCCGGCCCGCTGGAGCTCGAACTCACCTCGCGCAACCTCTCGCTCTGCTTCGGCCTCCCGCTCGTCGTCGAGCAGGTCGGCGAGCGCTGGACGGCGCAGGGCCTCCCGATGGCCTGAGCACCCGACCCGGCCACCCGAGCACCCGGACGCACCTCTGGGGCCACGCGTCCCAGTTGATCGTGCGCCCTGTCCGCCGAGGGCACGCGGTCCTACCATGACCGTGTGAACGACATCAACGCATGGGTGTGGTGGCTGGTCGCCGCGGCCGGACTCGGCATCCCGCTCGTCGTGACCGCGATGCCGGAGTTCGGCATGCTCGCCGTGGGCGCCGTCGCCGCCGCGGCCACGTCCGGCCTCGGCGGCGGTGTCGTCCCCCAGGTCCTCGTCTTCGCCGTCGTCTCGGTCGCCCTCATCGCCGTGGTGCGGCCCATCGCGGCCCGGCACCGCGCCCAGCAGCCTCAACTGGCCACGGGCGTGGAAGCGTTGAAGGGGAAACAGGCCGTCGTCATGGAGCGGATCGACGGCTCCGGCGGCGGCAGGATCAAGCTCGCCGGGGAGATCTGGTCCGCACGCGCCCTCGACGCCGGACAGTCCTACGAGGTAGGCCAGGAAGTGGACGTCGTGGACATCGAAGGAGCTACGGCGATCATCATGTGACCTCGTACGACGCAAGTGAACCGAACGCCCCACGTGGCAGACGGAGGTCTGTCAGACTCGTCCAGCAAGATCTTCAACAACCATAAGATCTTTCGGAATCACCGAGGCGGAGAAGGGTACGGGGAGCAACGATGGAACCGATCATCATCGTCCTGATCATTCTGGTGGTGCTGGTCTTCATCGCCCTGATCAAGACCATCCAGGTCATCCCACAGGCGAGCGCCGCCATCGTCGAGCGCTTCGGCCGCTACACACGCACACTGAACGCCGGCCTGAACATCGTGGTCCCGTTCATCGACTCCATCCGCAACCGCATCGACCTGCGCGAACAGGTCGTGCCGTTCCCCCCGCAGCCGGTGATCACCCAGGACAACCTGGTCGTCAACATCGACACCGTCATCTACTACCAGGTCACCGACGCCCGCGCCGCGACGTACGAGGTCGCCAGCTACATCCAGGCGATCGAGCAGCTCACCGTCACCACGTTGCGCAACATCATCGGCGGCATGGACCTGGAGCGCACGCTGACCTCCCGCGAGGAGATCAACGCGGCCCTGCGCGGCGTCCTCGACGAGGCCACCGGCAAGTGGGGCATCCGCGTCAACCGCGTCGAGCTCAAGGCCATCGAGCCGCCCACCTCCATCCAGGACTCGATGGAGAAGCAGATGCGCGCCGACCGTGACAAGCGCGCCGCGATCCTCACCGCCGAAGGCATCCGGCAGTCCCAGATCCTCACCGCGGAAGGTGAGAAGCAGTCCGCGATCCTGCGAGCGGAAGGTGAGGCCAAGGCCGCCGCACTGCGCGCCGAGGGCGAAGCCCAGGCCGTCCGGACGGTCTTCGAGGCGATCCACGCCGGAGACCCGGACCAGAAGCTCCTCTCCTACCAGTACCTCCAGATGCTCCCGAAGATCGCCGAAGGCGACGCCAACAAGCTCTGGATCGTGCCGAGCGAGATCGGCGACGCCCTCAAGGGACTCAGCGGCGCCATGGGCAACTTCGGCGCCATGGGCGGCGGCTCGGGCAACGGCGGCACGCCGGGCGGCTCCGGCGGTGGCACGGAGCGCCGCGAGAAGCCGTCGATCACCGACTGACCTCTCCGCATACGGCGATGGGGCCCGCCTCCACGAGGGAGGCGGGCCCCATCGCCGTATGGGCCACGGATCGCGCCGCGCGGATCAGGCGGCCGGCTGCACCAGCCACTGAGGAAGCGCGTCGAAGTCGTCCTGCCCGAGCGCCAGCAGCATCGCGTCCGCAGGCGTCGGCTCGAACGGCTGCCGCAGCAGCGGCATGCCCGCCTGCTCCGGCGTACGGTCCGCCTTGCGGTGATTGTCCATCGCACACGAGGCGACCGTGTTCAGCCAGGAGTCCTGGCCACCCTGCGCCCGCGGCACCACGTGGTCCACGGTCGTCGCCCGGTGCCCGCAGTACGCGCACCTGTGCCGGTCCCGCACCAGCACACCCCGCCTCGACCACGGGGCTTGTCTTCGGAAGGGCACCCGGACGTAGCGGCAGAGCCTGATCACCCGGGGCACGGGTATGTCCAGGTCGGCTCCGCGCATGCGCAGCTCGGGGTGGGCCTGCTCGACGACCGCCTTGTCCTGCAGCACCAGAACGACGGCTCGGTTCAACGTCACCGTCGACAGCGGCTCAAAGCTCGCGTTGAGTACCAGCGTGTCCCGCATCCAGCCCACCTCCTGTGCGCACCGGCCCACCCCCTGGCGGGCTGGATCAACTCTGGCCGGGCACGCCGAGATGGACAACGCAATAAAAAATGCCCGCCCCTGATCACTTCCAAGACCAGAGGCGGGCAAACGTTCAATGAACGTCAGTCTTCGACACCGCGAGGTGCCTCACGCGGGAGCCGCGTACTCACCGATCAGCTGGGCGCGCCCCAGCGTGTGGAACCGCAGATTGAAGCCCACCACGGCAGGCGACACGTCCGAGTCGGGACCGAGCTTCTCCTGATCGACGGCGTACACCGTGAACACATACCGGTGAGCCGGGTCCCCGGACGGCGGCGCCGCACCACCGAAGTCCTTCGAGCCGTAGTCGTTGCGCACGTGCACCGCGCCCTCCGGCAGGCCCTCGAACTTGCCGGTACCCGCGCCCGTGGGCAGCTCGGTGACCGACACCGGGATGTCGAACAGGACCCAGTGCCAGAATCCGCTCCCCGTCGGCGCGTCCGGGTCGTAGCAGGTCACGGCGAAACTCTTGGTCTCCGGCGGGAAACCCTCCCAGCGCAGCTGCGGAGAGGTGTTCCCCGCCGCGTAGACCTGAGCGTCCTTGAGCGTCGCACCCTGCTCGACGTCCTCGCTCGTGACCGTGAACGCCGGCACGGGCGGATGGAAGTCGTGGGGAAGCGGCGGCCGCTTGAGCTCGGTCACCTCGGTACCTCCTGATCGGTTCCTGGTTGGTTGCCGGGCGGTTCCAGAAGCGGAATCTCCCGACCCGAGCCTAGAACCAGCTGCGCTTGCTGCCGACCTCCGACAGCCACTGGTTCAGGTAGGCGGCCCAGTCCGTGCTCTGGTAGTCGTGCAGCCCCACCTGGAAGGAGCGGAACGAGTCGCTGCCCTCGCTGAAGAGGCCCGGCTTCTTGTCCATCTCCAGCACGACGTCCATCGCGTGCTCGTCCGCGACGAAGCTCAACTCCACCTGGTTCAGGCCGCGGTACTGCGACGGCGGGTAGAACTCGACCTCCTGGTAGAAGGGCAGCTTCTGCCGCGTCCCCCGGATGTGACCGCGCTCCATGTCCGCGTTCTTGAAACGGAAGCCCAGCTGGAGGAACGCGTCCAGGATCGCCTTCTGCGCCGGCAGCGGGTGCACGTTGATCGGGTCCAGGTCGCCCGAGTCGATGGCGCGCGCGATCTCCAGCTCCGTCACCACCCCGATGTTCATCCCGCGCAGGCTCTGCCCGTCGATCATGGTGACCGGCGTCTCCCACGGGATCTCCAGACCGAACGGCACCGCGTGCACCGCGCCGGCCTGGAGCTCGAAGGCGCCGCCGAGGCGTACCTTCGTGAAGACGACGTCCTGCTTGTACTCCTGGTCGTCGTGGCCCTCGACCTCGACCCGGGCCTGCAGACCCACGGACAGGCCCTCGATGGACTGGTTCACCGACCCGCCCTGGATCCGCACCTCGCCCTGGACCACGCCGCCCGGGATGGTGTTCACCTCCGTCAGCACCGTCTCGACCGAAGCGCCACCGGCACCCATGCTCGCGAGCAGCCGCTTGAACCCCATGTCACTACCTCCCCAGGCAACGCCTGTTCCGTCCTGATGTCCGTCTGGATTCCTTGATCCCTACAAACGCGATCCAGCCGCGGCCGGTTCCGTGCCCACACCTTTCCAAGGAGGAGAGCACCTGACCACCCCGTCGACGAGCATCCGCCCGTACCGGCCCAGGGCTGCTCCCGGCTCCCGTCCCGGTTCCTGGACTACGCTCGTACGCCATGATCGTGGCCCCTGACCGTACGCCTCTCACACGCGACTTCCTCGGCCGCCCCGTACCGGACGTCGCCGCCGACCTCCTGGGGCGCATCCTCCTGCGCTCCACCCCGGACGGCCCGATCGAGCTCCGCGTCACTGAGGCGGAGGCGTACGACGGCCCGAACGACCCCGGCTCACACGCCTGCCGCGCCCGCACGGCCCCCAACGGAGTGATGTTCGGTCCGCCCGGCACTGTGTACGTCCACTTCACCTGTGGCATGTCGAGGCGGTCAGCATGAACGTCATGGATCTTGCTCACCCAGCTGAAGAAGTCGCCCCCAGACTGCTCGGCGCCATCCTCACCCACGAGACCCCCGAGGGAACCGTGAGCATCACCATCACGGAGACCGAGGCGTACTCCGGTTCGGCCGACCCTGCCTCCCACGCCTACCGAGGCAGGACACCCCGAAACGCCGTCATGTTCGGACCCGCGGGACATCTGTACGTCTACCGGTCCCACGGACTCCACTGGTGCGCCAACATCGTCACCGGGGCGGACGGCATCGCCACGGCCGTCCTCATCCGGGCAGGCAGGGTCATCGAAGGGGAAGACCTGGCCCGCGAGCGGCGAGGGGCCAAGGTCGAGAGTCCACGGCTCGCGCGGGGCCCGGGGAACTTCTGCCAAGCGCTCGGCATCACTGCGGAGCACAACGGCGCAGACCTACTGACAGGCGCCTCGGTCGCGCTGTCCGAGGGCGAGCCAGTACCCGCCGCACTCATCCGGGCCGGTCCTCGGGTAGGCGTGAGCAAAGCCCACGACTGGCAGCACCGCTTCTACCTCGCCGGCGATCCAACGGTCTCGGCGTACCGACTGAGCCCGAGAGCCAAGCCGTCCGCCGGAGCCTGAGCCGCTGTGCGCCTTGCTCGCGGCTCGCCGGTGAGTCGGCGCGGCGCTGGGTCCGAGGACGCGACGCGGAAGACTCCTTCTCCGCCGGCGAGATCACCGAGGACGTCGACCTGGCTCGCAAACGTCGAATCTCGGCCCGCAATGACAAGGAACTGGCCAAAGGGCCGGCGCGCCTCGCCACAGCTCCCGGGGTGGACCGTGCGCTCGACGGCACCCACGCCTGCGGTCCCGAAGGCTGCCCGCTGAGCCTGTGCGCGGGCACACTCGTCCACTCCGACCAGGTACGGAACGGTCCCCGCGCCGGTGTGGCCGGCGACGGCGGCGTCCACCCTTGGCGCTTCCGGATCGCCAAGGGCCCTACGGTGAGCCCTTGTCGGGCCCGTACGCCCCGTCGGCGTTCAACTTGACGCGTCCCTGGGGGATCCGTAATGTAGCCCGAGCCGCTTGAACCGGGTACGGCGTTCAGCCAGCAGCCGGAAGCGGCCAACCCACTACCTACGACTTCCCCTCAGCGGGGGCGAATTCGGCGTGCCTGCATGCCTGAATTCGAACTCGCGCAACTCGATTATGAGTGGACCGCGGGAATCGGTTAACGTAGTGAATGTTGAAAGGCTGCGGGGCGAAAGCCCTCGATGACCTGAAGACAACCCCGCCGACAGGGAATCGGACGCGAAAGAGTCTGATAGAGTCGGGTCCGCCGGAAAGGGAAACGCGAAAGCGAGAACCTGGAAAGCGCCGAGGAAATCGGATCGGAAAGATCTGATAGAGTCGGAAACGCAAGACCGAAGGGAAGCGCCCGGAGGAAAGCCTGAGAGAGTCTCTCGGGTGAGTACAAAGGAAGTGTCCGTTCCTTGAGAACTCAACAGCGTGCCAAAAATCAACGCCAGATATGTTGATACCCCGTCCATCGGAAACTTCCGGTGGCGAGGTTCCTTTGAAAAAGTCCTGCCGGGCAGTGTTCGGCAGGCGCACAGCGAGGACGCTGTGAACCGTCCGATTATTCCTCGGACGGT